>JANQHU010000456.1 GCA_028282485.1 Bacillota bacterium | reverse complement strand
TCGGCTTCTCCTAAGAGTTCGCCCCATAACTGAGCTAGTTTTCTTGCCCAGGAACTAGTCGGTTGTTGGCTAATTTCTTCCTTACCGACAGCAATTTGCTGCTCTTTGGCTAATTCCGGCCCTAGGTGCTGATTCTGCTCATCAAAAGCCGACTGCTTGAAGGAGAGTTCTCTTAAAAGAAGGGTAGGTTCAGTAACAATCCGCTGGCAAAGCTCGAGCCAGTTAGCGATTAAGTGCTGGATTCTGGCCTCAGTAAATAGGCTCGTCGCATATTCGATTTCCAGCTGCAGTTCTCCAGCGACGGCCGTAATATTCACCGTCAAGTCAAATTTAGCTTGTTGCTGGGGTAACGGATAAGGCTCGACCGTTAAGCCCGGCAGGGTAATTTCCGGCATTTCCATATTCTGCATTACAAACAGAACATCAAAGAGAGGATTCCGGCTCAAATCCCGAGGTATTTTTAATTTTTCCACTAAACTCTCAAAGGGATAAGCCCCGTTCTCAAAAGCCTGAAGCGTAGTCGTTTTTATTTCTTGCAAAAATTTGCGAAAACCCTTCACCCCCTGGGGATAACTCTTTAAGGCCAGGGTATTGACAAACATCCCAATTAAGGGCTCGAGATCACTGTGCGCCCGTCCGGCCACCGGGGTACCGACTATAATTTCTTCTTGCCCGGTGTAGTGATAAAGGAGCGCTTTAAAAGCAGTTAACAGCAGCATATACAAGGTTACTCCCTCGGCCAGGCAGAGAGCATTTAACTGCTGGGTCAATTCCTGATTGACGGTGGTCTGGAAGGTTGCCCCCCAAAAGTCTTGTTCCCCGGGCCGCGGATAATCGGTAGGCAGGTTTAATACGGTAATCTTGCCGGCTAAGGTCTTTAACCAATAGTCTGCTTGACTCTGGAGAGCCGCCTGCCCGGCTCCTTCTTGCTCCCAAATAGCATAATCTTTATACTGCAAGGTTAGTGGGGCAGGGCTTTCCCCCCGATAAAATTGGAGTAAGTCCGCTACTAGAATCCCCAAGGAAGTCCCGTCGGCAATTATATGATGCAGATCCAATAAAAGCAGGTATTCTTGGGGTTGCAATTGCCACAATTCCCCCCGGATTAAGGGAGCTCTTGCTAGATTGAAAGGCCGAAAAAAACGCCGGAGCCGCTCTGCAAGCGCTCTCTGTCCTTCTTCCGCTGCTGCCAGAGGAGCTACTAGTTGGTCAAATTTCAAGTTAAAGGCTACTTCATCAGCAATTACTTGCTCCATTCCGGTGGCCGTCATCCGAAAAGAGGTTCGCAGGATCTCATGCCGCTGCAGTAACTGGGCAAAAGCCTTCTCTAAAGCCAATGGGTTTAAATGCCCTTTCAGGAGAAAGGCCCCTGGGAGCTGATAAGCGAGTCCAGCGGCCTCACCCTCCAAGCGATTTAAGAGAAATAGGCGTTGTTGCGCCGCAGAGAGAGGATACGCTGGGCGAGTAGGCGTCGGCTTAATGGTGGTATCAATATTTTTTGGAGCCCGTGCCAGCAGCGGCGCCAACCCGGCCACCGTTGGTCTGGCAAAAATCTCTCCCAGAGGCAGGGATACGGAAAATTCTTGATGAATCCGGGCTACTAACTGGGTTGCTTTCAAAGAATGTCCGCCGTAGTCAAAGAAACTATCAGTAATTCCCAAGGCTTTGGTTTGTAATACTGCTTGGAAAAGGAGCAACAAACGGGCCTCGGTAAAATTAGTGGCGGCTTTAGCTGGGGGGCCAGTATTGGGTCCAGAAGCTCTCTCCTGGGGCTGGGGCAGGCTCTTGCGGTCAATTTTTCCGTTCGGGGTGGTTGGTAAAGCCTCCATTTCCACCAAGTAGGAGGGCAGTATGTACTCTGGCAAGACTGATTTGAGATAAACCCGCAGTTCTGACCCGGTCAAGGCTTCCCGAGGGACATAGTAGGCTGCCAGATACTGACCCGCCCCTGCTCCCCCATCGCTTCCGGCAATCACGGCCGCTTCCCTAATCGCCGGGTGCTTTTGTAAAACTTGCTCAATCTCTCCCAGTTCAATCCGGTAACCCCGAATCTTTACTTGCTGATCGAGGCGCCCCAAAAATTCCAGTTCCCCCTCCGGTAGCCAACGGGCCAGATCCCCGGTTCGGTAAAGCCGCTGCTCTGGTTCCCAGGGATGAGGGATGAATTTTTGGGCGGTTAAATCCGAACGCCTAAAATAGCCCCTGGCTAAGCCGGCCCCACCGATACAGAGCTCGCCGGGTACTCCGAAGGGAACTAATTGTTGCTCGGCATTTAAAAGGTAAATCTGGGTATTAGCAATAGGCCGTCCGATGGTTAAAGGTTGCTGGGTTACTTCTTTGATCGTACTCCAGACAGTGGTCTCGGTCGGACCGTAAACATTATAGATTTTGGCGGTAGTTAGGGTTCGTAATTTACCTAATAAGGCTTCTGGCAAAGCTTCTCCGCCCAAAATAATCTCTTCTAAATTCCGTAGACTAGAGTGAATGCGCGGTTCACTAATTAACAGTTGCATCCGGGAGGGAGTTGCCTGCAACATCTGGGTCTCAGAGCTAGTAAGCAACTTGCCGATGGCTAAGGGATCTATGCCGACGGATTCCCCGGCTAAAACTACTGCCATGCCTTGGGTTAAGGGCAGCAGGGTTTCCAAAACAAAGATATCAAAAGAGACGGTGGTTAAGGCCAAAATGCGTTTTCCCGGTTTAAAAGCGATTGGCCCAGTCATTCCGGTAATGAAATTAGTAACCTGCCGGTGTTCGATCATCACTCCTTTGGGTTTGCCGGTAGAGCCTGAAGTATAGATGACGTAGGCTAAATTACCAGGCGCCGCAGCTAGCGCCGCTTCTTCATTAGCGCTAGGTGGCTCTGGCCAATCAGTTTCCTGGGTTTTCAAGTGCCTTAAATCCAGAATTTCCCCTTGGAAATTCAGTTCAGCAGCCCCAGCATGATTGGTTAATAAAAGCTTCGCCCCACTATCGGCCAAAATATAATTAAGACGCTCCTGCGGATACTCGGGATCCAAGGGGAGATAGGCTCCCCCTGCTTTTAAAATCCCTAAAATACTAATCAGCATTTCCGGGGAACGTTTAACTAACAAAGCAGTTAAGCTCTCCGGCCCCACTCCTTTGTGACGTAATAAACGGGCTAACTCCCCCGCTCCCTCTGCTAATTGCCGATAAGTAATCCTTGCTTCCTCCCAGATTAAAGCCGGAGCTTCCGGGTTACGGGCCACCGCCTTTTCAAAAAGATCCGCTACGGTTTGCTCCGCCGGATAAGGGGTATTAGTCTGATTTAACTCTGTTAATAACTGGCGTTTTTCGGCTGAAGTCAAGATTTCCAGCCGGGTTACCAAACCCTGGGGATCGGCTAAAACGCTTTGAATTAAGGTTTGAAAATGGGCGCTAATCTGCCGGATACTTTTTTCACTATATACCACTTGATTATAACTGAACTTAATGACTAATTCTTGGCCAGGAAAAACCACCAGATTTAGATTATAGTTAGTCTGCTCAAAGACTTTCACTTCTTTTATCTGCCAGTCGTCCTCCCTACTCTCGGCGCCTTGCAATTTTTCGGTGAGGGGGTAATTTTCAAAGATCATAATTTGGTTAATTAATTCCCCTTTTAATTGACTGGCAGCCTGGATCTCCACCAAGGGATAATAACTATAGCGCTCCGCCTCCAGGGAGTGTTGCTGTAGCTTACGAATTAAACTGACAAAACTATCCCTGGCCGTAGTGGTAACCCGAACGGGGAGGGTATTAATGAAGAGACCAACCATGGTTTCCACCTGGGGGATTGCGCTGGGCCGTCCCGAGACAACTGTGCCAAATACCGCATCAGCAGTATGGTGGTACCGTTGCAACAAAATACCCCAGAAAGCCTGCATTAAGGTATTTAAAGTGACTTTTTCCCCCGTGGCTAATGTTTCTAAGGCTTTTTTCTGCTGCTGGTTAATTACCAACTCTACTTGGGCCAAATGATATGCTTCTCCAGACTGCTTCCCTTGGCTAAAGCTAGGGAGCGTCAATACTTGCTCGTACCCCTCTAAATAATTTTGCCAAAAGATCTCCCCTTGGTGATAATCTTGTCTGGCTAACCATTGGTGATAATTTCGGTAGGACGGTGGTGCCGCTAAAGAAGGCGCTTGCCCGACCAAGAGCCCTTGATAGATCTGAAAAAAGTCTGCGGCCAGAATGCTTAAGCACCAACCATCCATAATCAGATGGTGAAAACTCCAGATTAAAACTGTTTCCTCCCCTGCTAATTCCAGAAGGCTCAACCGAATTGGTAGCTCGGAGTCCAAAGCAAAACCCCGGTGGCGATCGCCCCGGCAGTAATTCTCAATTAAATCGGCCGCTTCCTTATTGGAGTAATGGGAAAGATCTCGCTTCTGGATTAGCGCCGGCGCAGTTGCTAAAATTACCTGTACCGGACGGGTTAACCCCTCATAAAGAAAGAGACTACGCAAGACTTCATGGCGCTCCAGGAGCAGCCCAAAACTGCTGGTCACTACTGCCGGATCTAATTTACCTCCTAGGCGTAAAGCAGCCTGTTGGAAATAGACCGCCGTGGTTGGCTCTTTGACTGTATGAAAGAGCATTCCTGCTTGCATGGCCGTTAAAGGGTAAATATCGCGAATCCGCCCCATAGGCCCCTCTGTTCCGGATAAAGTAGCCAGATAATTCGTAATCTTCGCTAATTCTCCAAAAGTGAGATCTCCGATGGTCAAATCACTCGGCGTCAATTGGGGTTCGGTAATGGTCTCACAATGCTCAATTAACTCCTGCAAATATTTTTTAAAAGCCGCTCCCAACCGGGCAATGGTCTCCGTCCGGTATTCATATTGATTATAGGTAAACTCCATCTGCAACCGCCCCTCAAGAACCAGACCGTTAATATCAACCGCAAAAGGATTTACCAATTGGGGAGAAGCCGCTTCTCCCGGAGCCAGCGCCAAAGAGTCAAAAATGGTGTTTTCCAAATCTGTGTCAAACTGACCGAGATAATTAAAGCTAATTTCCGGACTAACCCACTCTTTTGTCCCTGCTTCATTTTCTGGGGTAGTTAAAAACCTGAGCATGCCATAACCAATCCCTTTTTGGGGCACCCGGCGGAGGGTTTCTTTGACGTTCTTGAGGAGTGTGGCCAGGGAAGTTGCTGCCAAATCCAGAAGCACCGGGAACTGGGTGGTAAACCAACCAACCGTGCGACTGAGATCGACGTCAGAAAATAAGTCTTCCCGGCCATGTCCCTCCAGATTAATTAATAATTTCTCATTTCCGGACCATTCTTTCACCGCCAAACCTAAAGCAGTCAGCAAGAGATCATTGATCTCCGTATTATAGGCCTGACCCGTCTCTTGAAGTAGTTTAGTCGTTAAATGGGGATCCAGAGTAAGGGTAACGGTGCGGTTATCTTCCCGTAACCTCTGCCCCACTGATTGGTCTTTTGGCAAAGTGACTCCCTTTTGAGCCATCATTGACCGCCAGTAGAGGAGTTCTTGCTGCAAAGCAGGGGCCGCCCCATAATCCTGTAATCGCCTACTCCACTCCTGAAAAGAACTACTCTTTGCTCCTAAAGCAATTTTTCCCTCCTTAGTAGTGGCTTGTAAATAAGCCTTACTTAAATCTTCTAGTAAAATCCGCCAGGAGACTCCATCCACTACTAAATGATGAATTACTATCAGAAGATAATCTCCGGCGTCTTTAGTTTTGCCCAGGATCGCCTTCACCAAAGGCCCTTTTGCTAAATCGATACTTTGGTGAAGGCCTGGCGCCCTCTCCTGAAGTTGTTGAAGTAAGGTCGCTTCCGCGATGGCAGTAATTACTTCTAGGGAAAATACCGGGCCCTCCTCTACCTTCCGATTATATTGACTAATTCGCCCTTCCTTGACTGGATAAACCATCCGGAGCGCATCATGGTGACGCTCTAACTCCTGGAAGGCTACTTCCAGCTTGGCCGGGTCGAAACCAGCTTGACGATAAAGCCTTATTCCCTGGTTAAAATGCTGTTTCGCTCCCGACTCCAAATCCCAAAACCATTTTTGGATGGGAGTTAAGGGGACCTCCCCGAAAATTGGCGCCGCTAGTGGGGGGGGGATTTCTGCTTTAGCTTCCAAGTAAGGGCTTAATTCTGCCAAGACGGGGTATTGAAAAAGCTGATTCATCTCTAGTTTATAATGCTGCGCCTGCAAGCGGGAAATAACTTGTAAGGCTTTAATAGAATCTCCGCCTAATTCAAAAAAGTTATCCTGTAAACTAACGGCTTCTACCTTTAATAATTCCTGCCAAATTCCCGCTAATACTCGTTCTGTTTCTTTTTGAGGAGGCCGATACTCCCGCTGGAAACTTCTTTTGCCAGTAGGTTGCGGCAAGCCGGCCCGGT
>JANQHU010000148.1 GCA_028282485.1 Bacillota bacterium | reverse complement strand
ATCATCGCGTGATGTAAAGACATTCCCCCAAACATCAGAAACTCCAAACATTCGTCGAACATAGCGGAGTCACTGCCATCGGGGCTGATTACGGGTTTTACTTTGGCCATATCAGCCCCGAAGAGGTCAGAGCTAAACATAGATTCCCGAGCGTACATCCAGTTAACATTACCCCGGAGGGTATTAATTTCGCCGTTATGAATCATATAGCGGTTGGGATGGGCTCTTTCCCAGCTAGGAAAAGTATTAGTACTAAAGCGGGAATGCACTAAAGCAATGGCTGATTCCATTACCGGATCATTGAGATCAGCAAAAAATTCTTCCATTTGTTCCGGAGTTAACATTCCTTTATAAACAATAGTTTGGGCGGAGAGGCTGGCAACATAAAAGTAATTACCCCCCGGTTTACCAGAGTAGCGAATCAGTTGCTCCGCCTGTTTCCGAATTATATAAAGTTTCCGTTCGAAACTCATTGTATCTTTTAAATCAGCACTACGGCCAATAAAAACTTGCCTCATTACTGGTTGACAAGCTTTCGCCGATTCACCTAAAGTTTCATTGCAAGTGGGTACTGTGCGCCAACCTAATAAGGTTTGCCCCTCTTTTTCGATTAGTTCGTTAAGGGCAGCTTCACTCTCAGCCTGTTCGGCTGGCTCGGGAGATAAAAAGATCATTCCCACCGCGTATTGACCCGGCTCGGGTAAAGAGAAGCCACTAGCCGTAGCCACTTTCTGCATAAATTTATGTGGCATCTGCAGTAAAATTCCGGCTCCGTCACCAGTATTCGGTTCGGAACCTCGTGCTCCCCGATGATCAAGATTTTTGAGAATGGTGAGGCCTTGGCTGACAATATCATGGGATTTTTTCCCCTTGATATTAATTATCGAACCAATACCACAAGCATCATGTTCAAATTGCGGGTCATAAAGACCCTGTTTTTCAGGAGTAAAAACATTCTGACTCATTTTTTCGGCACCTTTCTTAGGGTAGTACTTTGTCATCCTGGAAAAATATGTTTTCTCAGTTCGGATGAAATCCCATAATTATAGATTATAACTAGTTGGTAAGCAATGTCAACAATTTTTTTTAAATAATAAATTATATATAATAATGAAACTAATTTATTTAATGAAAATATTAGCTGAAAAATTGAAAAATCCTTTCTGAAAAGACCTTTGCAAAATTAATTTTCAACAACTCAATTGTAGTCCCCAAAAAATTATGTTAAATTTATGTAACAAATAAAGAAAAATCCAAAAAGTTATGTTAAAATAAGAAATTGAATCTTCAGTATACAAAAATTAGGAGGCAAGTACCATGATGTTTATTTTTACCGTGGAAGGACAGGAAAAGATTATTCTCCAAGAGGAAGTTATTAAAAGGGTAAATTATAAAACCGATACCCCGGATGACTCCATGGCCCGGTCGACTAATGTGGGCTTTGAATTAAAAATAACGGGCCATATAATCACCAAGGGCTTATGGGGAGATAGCACCTACCAATTATCCTTATGGTCCCTCGTATCAGCCAGTGAGCCGGAATCTTACCGTCAGGCCACTTTGCAAATAGTTAATGATGGACAGATAGTCCGCAGTATTGAATTTCCCCAGGCTTTTGTGGTGGATTACCGGGAGGATTACCAAGCTGGTAACCAAAGTGGCCAATTTTATTTACATATTCGCCAAAAAAAAGATAAAAACCAGTTAGTTAAAATTACCAAAGAAGCCACGGAATTTACTGATTTTAGTTAATGGCAAAAATTTGAAGGAGGAAATGTTAGTGAGTCATTTAGATGAAGAATTTATCAATTTGAGAAGCAAACAACCAAAAGCGATCAATCCTGATTTAGAAACCGTCCATGCTATTGAGGGCCACACCTATCAATTGACCCCGGTCAACTTTTTTGAAAACCAGCTGGAGGTTCGGATTCCCGCTAGTTTTACGAACCTGCCCTTAGAGCAAGCCAAAATGAAATACCCTTCCGAACAGCGGCCTCAAATAATTAAAAGTAATGAGGATGGCAGTATTAACCTGACTTTTAGCCTCTTAAACGAACCTTTAACTACAAAAGACCTCCCGCAGGCTTTAGATAGTCTACAAGCAGTAATTGCCCGCCTAAACCCGGCAAACCTTTTTTTTGCTAAAGAAGTTAGCCAAACCACAACCGGGGCGGTGGGTTATTTTGACTTCAAAAGTAGTGCCTTAGACAGTGATCTCTATAATATCATGTTTGCTACCCCCATTGGGGGAAAGTTTCTCCTGGGAACCTTTAATTGCCGTTTTAGTGCTAAAGCAAAATGGACTCAGTTGGCCCGAGCAATTATGCGGTCCTGTAAAGACCTTACGAAGTAGAAAGGAAACAGTTTATTATGAAAGAAACTATGATCCAGATCGCTCCCTATGAATTTCTCGATATCTTGGAATTAGAAATTAATAAAGAAATTAACCAGCATGCCACCGCTTTAATCAGCGGCCATATTCGCGCCGAGCTAGAAGATAGTTATGTGGAAAAAGCGAGCCATAACGAAGCAATCAGTATTACCGCCCGGGATGAGGCGGGTCAAGAAAAGATCCTTTTTAACGGAATAATCAAAGAGCTAAAAGTTCTGGCCCAAAATGAAGTTCGGCAGATCCAAATCGAAGCTATTAGCGGTTCCTACTTAATGGACCTCCAGCCCCGCAGCCGTACCTTTCAAAATAACCGCCAGACTTACGGCCAGTTAATGCAGCTAATCAAAAAAGACTATGCCGCAGTTAAAGGTGGAATCATGACGGCCGTTGCCGCCGATCAACCCGCCGAAAAACTGGTGGTCCAGTATCAAGAAACCGATTGGCAATTAGCTAAAAGGCTCGCCAGCCAGCAACACCAATATTTACTGCCAGAATACAAGGTAGCTGGGGCCAAATTTTATTTTGGGGCACCGAATTTAGCCGCGGCCCAACTAAAGGATCTGGTCAGCTATACCTTCAAAAGAGACCTAGGAGAATACGCGGACAAGGCGGC
>JANQHU010000018.1 GCA_028282485.1 Bacillota bacterium | reverse complement strand
ATGATGCTCAGACTTGGAATGAAAATACCGCCGAAGAATTGAGAAGGCTGTTAAATCAGCCGCAAGTAGTGGCCTTAGGAGAAATTGGTTTGGATTATCACTATAATTATTCTGAACCCTCAGAACAAGAAAAAGCTTTTCGAGAACAATTATCAATTGCCAAAGAGTTTAATAAACCGGTAATAATCCATAATCGCGAGGCCCATGGAGATACTTTAAATATTTTAAAAGAAAATCAAGAAAATTTAACCGGAGTGCTGCATTGTTTTAGTGGCAGTAAAGAGACTGCCGAAGAATGTTTGAAATTAGGATTATATCTTTCCTTTGCTGGTCCCCTTACCTATGCTAAAGCGGAGAAGCTAAGAGAAGTAGCCGTTGCTATGCCTTTAGATAAAATATTAGTGGAAACAGATGCCCCTTATTTATCCCCGGTTCCCTATCGCGGCAGCCGTAATGAACCTCTCCGAGTGGGATTAGTGGGGGAAAAATTAGCGCAAATTAAGGGGCTATCTAGTGAAGCAGTTAGGCAGGCTACTAGTGCTAATACCCAAAAGCTTTTTGGAATTAAGTAAGTTGCTTTTTGATAAAATCTGAAATTATTTTTTAAACCGTGGGCTGCTGTTGTTCACGGTTCAATTTTTAATTAGAAAGGAAGAGTATATAATGAAAGAAGTGGGAGAAGTAAAACCAGTTATCGCCTATCCTATCGGAGCTGCTTTATATTTAAATATTACTAATTGTTGTCCTAATGATTGCATATTTTGTATTAGAAATACTAAAAAGGGAGTCGGTTATAATTTATGGTTGGCCAAAAAACCGGAAGTAGAAGAGATAATTGAGGCTTTGGGAGACCTTAACGCCTTTCAGGAGGTTGTTTTTTGTGGTTATGGCGAGCCATTGTTAAGGCCGGAGATTATCGTCGCAGTAGCAAGTTTTATTAAAGCAAATTATGCCATTAAAATTCGCATTAATACTAATGGTTTAGCCGATTTATTTTTAAAAGAGGATATTCTGCCGCAGTTACAGGGCTTAATTGATGAAATTTCTATTAGTTTAAATGCCCATAATACCGCTACTTATCAAAAGCTTACTCATTCACCTTTTGGAAAAAAAGCTTTCGGTGCAGTTATAAAATTTACTAAAAGATGCAAATACTATATTGGCAAGGTGATTCTGTCAGTGGTCAAATATCCGGAAGTTGATTTCGAGAAAGCAGCGGAAATTGCCCAAGGGCTTGGGGTGGAATTTCGGATTCGGCAATATCAAGACTAACTTTAAGTCAAATTTAATTATTTTTTTAAAAATAATTCTAAACTACTCTGATTTGAATACCGATGATAAAAGTACCATATTTATAAAAGGGACTTCTATGTAGGTCCAAATATTTTCGTTTTCAAAAAGGAGGACTGCAGGGATGTATACACCGAAACAACGAGGCGAAAGCTGTCTCGACTATTCGGTCATGCTACTCTGGGTAGTGATTGGAGTTTTAATTCTCGGAGTGCCAGTTTATAATTTGGCAGTGAAGGAGATTACTGTCAAAGCCGATGGGGAGATCTATCAATATAAGACTTTAAAACCAACCGTAGCCGCAGTATTAAAAGAGAAAGGAATTATTTTAAAACCAGGTGATCAAGTAAAGCCCGCCTTGAAAACTAGTATTACCGCTGATCTGCAAATAGCAGTGGAACGGGCTTTTTTAGTGGAAATTAGAACGGGAAAGAAACTAATTAAAGTACGAACAGTTCCCCAGACCGTCAGAAATATTTTAACAAAAGCTCAAATAACTTTTGATGATAATGATGAAATTACCCCTACTTTGGATCAAGTAATACTTAGACCAGAAAAAATCAAGGTGGTAGATATTTCAGAAGTCATTATGACTAAAAAAGTTGCCATCTCCCCTAAAATAGAGTATTTAAAGGATCGGAAGCTGGAAAGAGGTAAAAAGAAGGTCGTTCAGAAAGGGCGGGTCGGTTTATTAGAAAGACAAATGAAAGCTGTCTTTGCAGATGGCAAAAAAGTAAAAGAAGTCTGTTTAGAAGAACGATTGCTAAAACCGGCCATGAAAACGATTATTGCTATGGGAATTAAACCACTGTTACGCACCATCCATACTTCTCGAGGCACTTATCGTTATCGCGAAGCTCGCACTATGGTCGCCACGGCGTATTCCCCGGGGCCTGAGAGTTGTGGTAAATATGCTGTTTACGGGCGCACTTATACCGGAAAAAAAGCCGGTTACGGGATTGTGGCCGTTGATCCGAAAGTGATTAAATTAGGGACCAAACTATATGTGGAAGGCTATGGCATAGCCCGCGCCGAAGATATCGGCGGTGCCATCAAGGGAAATCGCATTGATCTTTGTTATGAGACCTATCGGGAAGCCATTATGTTTGGGAAGCGGAAAATTAAAGTGTATGTTTTAGAATAACTTGATTTTTATTGATTATTTTTGGGAACGGTTTTTTTTCGTTTATATCGAATTTCTTTGGGAAGAATTATTTCAGTAATTTGAATGCCGCGATAATCAGTTGCTTCCAGACAGAGGCAACAGTTATCGCATTTTTTTGTGGCGTCTAAATCACAATAAGTACAAGCCCCACAATTATCACAATTCTTATTAGGATCTAAGAGACAGCTACTCAAAACTAAAAATCTCCTTTCGGCTAAGGTTATTAGTAACTATTCTTTCGTGATTTTCTTAAAAAAATCCTTTTTCAGAGGTTTTATTATTTAATTAAATAGGATATGATTATTGGGGAAGAAAAATTGATTAAATTAAGTAAGTAAGCAGTAGGAGGGAGTAAATATTCATAAATGCTTTACGCAGTTTGTATCAAAGTAACCTATCGCCAGAATCGCAAAAGAATTGATGTCATTGTGGAAGCGGAAGATGAAAGCAAGGCCGCAGAAAAAGCCTTAAAAAAGGCCCGAGGGATTTACGCTCCTAGTAAAAAAGCAGTTTATACCCTAGTGAGTATGGTTAATGAGACGGAAGCCCAGGAGCTCAAAAAAAAGAACACGGAGTTTTTTCCGTGATTTTTTATGTTCAGAAATCTAATGTTTGTGTTGTTTGTGGATTAAATCATAAAAAGCCTTGGTGAACTCGGCCACATGCTCTTTTTCTTTATTCATGATCGGGATAAGGAGGTTTTGAATAGTAGGATTATTAATCATTTGAATCTGTTTTTGGTAATTATTGATGGCGGATAATTCGTCTCGAATGGCATTTTTTAAGCACTTGAGCACAGGAGGGTATTTATCGTAATGTTTCTTTTTGGCGTGATAAGAGGAGTCTTTTGAATTTTCTTTGGCGTTATTGTTAACAAAATTAGGCGGAGAAGGCATTCTAGAAAAAAGTAACATCTCTAAATCATGCTTCGCTAATTCATCGGCTTGCACCGGATCAAGACTGGAAACCATGCGAAAAAGCTGAATGAAATGGCCGGCTTCCTCTTCGGCTATTTTGCGAAAAAGGTGACTAATATAACGATCATCACTTAAGGAAGCACACTCCAAATAGTCGTTGATAGCACTAAACTCATCGGCTAAATCCTCCCGTAAATAAATCAGCTCCGGATCGGCCACCATTTGACAAGAACCCAATGATGGAGCAATATGGGGGCAATCATGTTGATAATCCATTTAAACTCCCTCCGCATTATAATAAATTTCTAACATAAGTATATGCACTCTGGGAGAAAAATGAACCCTTAATAGAGGGCAAATCTGATTTTAAAGTTGGCTAAAAAAAAGAACAGAAGCGGCTATAATTTACGAAAAACATCTTCTAAAGAGGCTTCTCGGGAATGTAAGGAGATCAGTTGGTTTTGGGCCGCTAAATTAGCAACTAAGAGCATATTTTCCGGTGTTGGTTCCATAATTTTTTCTTGAATACTATTATTCTTGTAATAAAGCAGCTGCAAGCG
>JANQHU010000421.1 GCA_028282485.1 Bacillota bacterium | reverse complement strand
ACATTTGGAGAATCTCCACTACAAAGCGAGTATGGTAGAATCTTCTTTCAAGGTAGGGCGGAAAGAAGGATTTATTGAAGGTGAAAAAAGAGGTGTAATTAAAGGTAGACAAGAAGGAAAACAAGAAGGATTAATCGAAGGCGAAAAAAGAGGTAAATTAGAAGTAGCCCGCAAAATGTTAGCTACCGGGATGACCCCGACTCAAGTAGCCGAACTCACCGGAATCTCCATCACCGATCTTCAGAATCAAGATGATTAATGCCCTCAAGCTAAATTAAATAACAATACTAATCTAAAACAAATTCACTCCGGCAGGGAGGCCGGGCGCGGGGCTTAGAGGCAGGAGGCCTCCCAGCCATCATCCCCCATTTCCCTCCCCTCATTTCAGTTGACCCCGCCCATAACATATGGTATAATTTAGTAAAGATCAAAGATAGACTCCCATTAGATAATCTGTATATTTTTAGAATATTTATGTTCTGTCAAAAATAAAGGAGTGGATGGAAATGAACCAAACAATGGCAGGCTCAATAGAATTAAACCCTAATTTAGAAAAAAATTTTGGTCCCAAAAAATTTAAAAAACCTCCCGGAGATACAATTGGAAAATTATTATCGAACAGTAGTATTAATAAAAATGCTGAGAAAGATACAAACAATTCTATAATAACCTTATTTGAAAAATTTGAAAATCAAACTAAAAATCAAACTATAATTCTAAAAAGCATAGAAAAATTATTATCTACTAATACTCATCCACACCTCAATCCAGAAAAACCTACTCCGAAAGAAGAAGATTATCACCTACAAAAACAAGAACAACTAAAAAATGAACGGGATGCTATTCGCAAAGAGCCTAATGTGTTTCGCAGATTATTTCGAGAATTTTTTTATTTGTCAGAAATAGTATCTAATAATTATCATAAAATTGCTGGGTTTAATCAAATTCTTTTTCAACCTATAAATGAAATTGAAAGAATAATTGAGGAACATAAAAGAAAAGGTGGATGGTAACTTAATCATATATTTAATCACCCATACTAAACCAAACCTATATTTCCTCAAACTAAATAAAACAAACAAAATCCCCCCGCCGCAGTTACCACTCCTAACTGCGGCGAAATTCATGTCCCGCCCCCCAATCAACCAAAAAGTTAACCCTTCCCCTTTAAAGAGGTGTTTTTAAAAAAGGATTTTCATCAAAAACGGAGAAAATTAATATTATCGCATTATCGCAATAAAGATAATAAAATAACTTTTTTACCAAAAATGCAACCTTAAGGAGCGAGATTATGTATCATTATGCGGAACTAAAAAATGGTTTGCGGGTGATTTGTGAGACAATGCCTGATGTCCATTCGGTTTCCATTGGGATCTGGGTGGCTTCCGGGTCCCGGCACGAAAGACCGGAAGAACAAGGAATCTCTCATTTTGTGGAACACATGATGTTTAAAGGCACCAACAAACGTACCACCAAACAGATTGCGGAAGAGATTGACGCGGTTGGAGGCCAACTTAACGCCTTTACCACCAAAGAGTATACCTGTTATTATTCCAAAGTACTGGCCAAGCACTTTGATTTTGGCGTGGATTTATTAGCGGATATGGTTACCAATTCGGTTTTTGATCCCATGGAGCTGGAAAAAGAAAAACGGGTAGTCCTGGAAGAGATTAAATCTTTCGAAGATTCCCCGGACGAGATTATCCATGATGTTTTTGCCAATGCGGTTTTAAAAGGGCACCCCCTGGGACGAGCTATTTTAGGCACTCCGGAGACGGTGAAAGCCATTAACCGGGAACTAGTTATGGATTATCTGAGCCGTTATTATACCCCGGATAATATTGTTTTTGCCGTGGCTGGTAATGTAAAATTAGACCGAGTCATGGAACTAGCCGAAAACTATTTTGGGCGGCTTCAAGGTAACCGGATGAAACACGAAACAACCGTAGTCCCCAGCACTTCGGAGATAATTGTGCGGACCAAGGAGACGGAGCAGGTTCATCTCTGTCTGGGTACTAGAGGGATTAGTCGCAAGAGTAAAGATAAATTTGTGGTTTTTGTCTTAGATAGTATCTTGGGAGGGAGTGTTAGTTCCCGGCTTTTTCAGCAACTCCGGGAAGAACGGGGCTTGGTTTATGTTACTGGCTCTAATCATGCTGCTTACTGGGATACCGGAATCTTTTCCATTTACGCCGGGACCAGCCTGAGAAATTACGAAAAAGTGGTCGGGGTTATTAAAAAAGAGATTACTTCATTAAAAAAGGATCTGGTTACTCCGGCTGAGTTAACTAGGGTTAAAGAGCAATTAAAAGGAAATCTGCTGCTTAGCTTGGAAAACTCTTGTAACCGAATGAGCCGCATGGCCAAAACTATTCTCTTTGAAGAAAGACTCTTAACTCCTGATGAAGTAGTGGAACGAATTGATCAAGTAACTCAGGAAGATATTATGCGGGTTTCCGGAGAGATCTTTAACGAAGAACGGTTTGTCTTGGCAGCCTTAGGGCCTTTTGCTACCGACTCACCCTTTTTCAGAAAGGCGTATCATGAATACTAATCCCCAAATAAAGG
>JANQHU010000425.1 GCA_028282485.1 Bacillota bacterium | reverse complement strand
GAAAGGTGAGATTTAGACATCATGTATCCTTTGAAATTTAATCCTGTCTATAAAGAAGTCATCTGGGGAGGGATTAATCTGCAGCGGCAGTTGGGCCGGCGGATCCCCTCTGATCATACTGGAGAAAGTTGGGAAGTCGCAGATCATCCGGCCGGGGTTAGTCCGGTTGCTAATGGAGTTTTGCGGGGTAAAAGCATTTCTGAGCTTACCCAAATTTGGGGAAACAATCTTTGGGGACACCGGGTTTCTCAAAGTGAAATGGCCAAATTTCCCCTAATGGTTAAATTATTAGATGTTGGTGCAGATTTATCAATTCAAGTACACCCTGATAATCAGTATGCCTTACATAAAGAAAACCAATTAGGAAAACACGAGGTCTGGTATGTCTTAAGGGCTCAGCCGTGCGCCACGGTTTATTGCGGTTTGAAGCCGGGGGTAACCAAAGAAGTCTTTCAAGAAGCTTTAGGAAGAGAGGCAGTGGTTGACTTATTAAATGAGTTTCCCGTTAGGGAAGGAGATCTTATTGATATTCCGCCGGGGACAATTCACGCGTTACGCTCTGGGCTGTTAATTGTTGAGATTCAACAAAGTTCGGATCTCTCCTATCGTGTTTTTGATTATAATCGTTTGGATCGCAAGGGCCAAAAACGGGAATTGCATATTGAAAAAGCTTTGGAAGTAATTAATTTTACCCCTGGGGTAGAAGAAAAAGATTTTTTGAGAACTAGACTTCAGTCAAAAGCTGCCATAGTGCGAAATCAATTTTTTGAGGTGGAGTTAACCCGAAATCCAGAAAAAAAGACTTATTATCAGGACGGAAGCCGTTTTTATTTACTGACCAATGTGGCAGGTCGGGGCGTAATTTGTTATAATCAAGAAGAATACCAGTGGGATTTGGGAGAGACGGTGTTAATTCCGGCCCAGGTAACCGAGTTCACGATTCAGGGCGAGGTTAGTTATTTGAAAACCTTTTTACCATAAAGTTTTCTAAAATATTTTTAAAGCTTATATTAAATGATGAGGTGATTTTGGTGAAAGTATTAGTAGCCGGCGGGGCCGGTTATATTGGAAGTCAAGTCGTTTTAGATCTGCACCGAGCCGGGCATGAGCCCATTGTTTTGGATAATCTGGTGAAAGGTCATAAGGCAGCGGTCAAAGCGGGTCAGTTGATTGTAGGAGATATCGGGGACTCTGCTTTAGTAGCTGAGATTATTAAAACCGAAAAGATTACCGCGGCGGTCCATCTCTGTGCTTATAGCCTGGTGGGCGAATCGGTAACTGATCCCAGTAAATATTTTAATAATAATCTGAGTAATGGGATTACCTTTTTAGATACTTTAGTTGCCAACGGCGTAAAACAGTTTGTTTTTTCTTCTACCGCCGCTGTTTACGGAGAGCCTCAGGAGACTCCTATTACCGAAGAGCATCCCAAGCAGCCCACTAATCCTTACGGTTTTTCGAAGCTTGCTTTTGAGGGGATTTTAGAGGCTTATTCGAAGGCTTATGGCTTAAGGTATATCTCTTTACGTTACTTTAATGCTGCCGGAGCGGATATCAGCCAGGCTATTGGTGAAGATCATAGTCCGGAATCCCATCTAATTCCCATTGTGCTGCAAACCGCCTTAGGATTAAGGCCTTTTTTGGAAGTCTATGGTACCGATTATCCCACGCTAGACGGAACTTGTGTGCGGGATTATATTCACGTAGCTGATCTGGCCCTAGCCCACATTCTGGCCTTGGAAAGCTTGGCCGCCGGCAAAGAATCCACGGTTTATAATCTGGGCAATGGCCAGGGTTATTCAAATTTGCAAGTGATTGAAATGGCCCGCCAGGTTACCGGTAAAGAGATAATTGTTAAAGAAGGAGTCCGGCGGCCGGGTGATCCCGCTGTTTTGGTGGCTTCTGCCGCTAAAATTAGGGAAGAACTAAAATGGCAGCCTCGCTATCCTGATTTGAAAAGGATTATTGCTACGGCTTGGCAGTGGCACCGAGAACATCCCCAAGGTTACTCAGAGTAAGGTCTTAGCCGGAATTTTACTGAAAATGCAACTATAGCTACTTAAAATATGATATAATAACATATTAAGGAAACAATGATTTGGAGGATTAAAGATGTTAGCAACCAAAAAAGTACCATTTAACAAAGCACAAATGGAGCAGATTATTGAAAAGTATCCGACTCCGTTCCATATTTATGACGAAGTCGCAATTCGTGAGAATGCCAGGCGGCTCTTGGCCGCTTTTAGTTGGGCGCCGGGTTTTAAAGAGTATTTTGCCGTAAAGGCCACCCCAAACCCGGCTATTTTACGAATGCTTAAAGAAGAAGGTTTTGGGGCCGATTGTAGCTCAATGACCGAATTGCTGCTGGCCGAGCATTGTGGTATTGCCGGAGAGAAGATCATGTTTTCTTCCAACAATACCCCGGCGGAAGAATATGAAAAGGCTTTAGCATTAGGAGCAATTATTAATCTGGATGATTTCACGCATATTGATTTTTTAGAAAAACAGGCCACTATTCCGGAGCTAATCTGTTTTCGTTACAATCCGGGACCTTTAAAAAAAGGGAATGATATTATTGGTAAACCAGAAGAAGCTAAATATGGTTTTACCCGAGAACAACTTTTTGAAGGTTACCGGATCATGCGGGATAAAGGAGTAAAACGCTTTGGGCTCCATGCTATGGTGGCTTCAAATGAACTCCATGCTAATTATTTTGTGGAGACCACCAAATTATTATTTGAATTAGTCGTCGAGATTTCTAAAGCGTTAGAGATTAGTTTTGAGTTTGTCAATATCGGAGGGGGAATCGGAATCCCCTATAAACCGGAACAAAAAGCGGTGGATTTTAGTCAAATTTCTAAAGGGATTAAAAAGGCTTATGAGCAAATGATTGTGAAAAATGGTTGTGACGGCTTAAAGTTATATATGGAGTGTGGCCGGGTGATAACCGGTCCTTATGGTTATTTAGTCTCCCGGGTTTTGCATAAAAAAACAATTTACAAAAATTATGTAGGGCTGGATGCTTGTATGGCTAATCTGATGCGACCGGGAATCTACGGGGCTTACCATCATCTCACGGTTTTAGGAAAAGAGACCGCCCCTTTAGATCATTTGTACGATGTGACGGGTTCTTTATGTGAAAATAATGATAAATTCGCGATTGACCGTTTATTACCCCTGATTGAGCCGGGGGATTTGGTGGTAATCCATGATGCGGGAGCCCACGGGCATGCAATGGGTTTTAATTATAATGGCAAATTACGTTCCGCTGAGCTTTTATTAAAAGGGGACGGTAGTGTTGAATTAATTAGACGGGCGGAAACAGTAGCTGATTATTTTGCCACCCTAGATATTCCCGACGGAATTTGTCTTCCCAGTAAGCTGTAAGGATTAATAATAACCGAGAGGAGCAAATTCATTGTTTGTCTGGCTGCAACTTTGCTGATTACTAACGGTAATGCGATTGCGGCCTTTATTTTTCGATAAATACAAAGCAGTATCAGCTTCTTTGATAAACTCGTTTTTGTCATAGGTATTTTGGCCAAATTCGGCTAAACCAATACTAACGGTGATCTTTAACTGTTGGTTCCCGTAGGTTACTTCCAGTTTTTCAATCTGCTGGCGAAATTTTTCAACTATGGAGTAGGCCTTTTGGGTATTGGTGTTAAGGAGAATTACGGCAAATTCATCGCCTCCATAACGGGAAGGATTATTGGTCAGGTGGAAG
>JANQHU010000402.1 GCA_028282485.1 Bacillota bacterium | reverse complement strand
GGCAGAACAGCCGTGGGATAAATTAGGAAGGTCCGGAAACCATGGGTGTCCGGCGACTTTTGGTTACTTTTGGTCGTTCAAAAGTAACTCCCCCCTTCTTAGGAAAATAGCACAAAATGCAAAAAATAAAAAAATACAATAAATTCCTTTTGCCTTTTTACCGATAACTAAATAAAGCGATTTTTCAATTAACCAAGGAGGTTTTTTTATGAGTATCAAAAAAATTCTAACTTTTGCCTCAATGATTACCTTAATATTATTATCCGGCTGTTTTAGCAACACAAAACTTACTGGTCCTTCCTGGACTACCAAAATCACTCTCCCTCTAATTCTTCGTACTCGAAATACGGAAACTCCCTCCCAAAGTAGTGAGATCTATCTCGATAATACTACTAATGGCCTGGGGGAAGAAGGTTTAAACCTCCAAAATAGTAATTCCTATTCTTTTGATGCCCAAAATTGGCAGTCTACTCCCTTGGGCTTCATGAATATTACTCTTAATTCCATTACAGCACTTAACTTAAGCGCGTATCCTAACGCTACTGTAAACATTCCTTCCTTAGCTACTAATCCCTTTGATTTTTCCGATACTTCTTATGTAAGTATTGCTTTAAGCGGCCCGGGAGATGCGGGAAGTGATCCCACAAAAAATAAAGTAACTATTAACTTGACGGGGGGAACTGCGGATGGAGCCGGACTCTCCATCAAGTTACACCATGATTTGGATGATAACGGTATCGCAGAAGTTATTGCTACGACCACGATGAATGCTGGCGAAGATACGGCCACTTTGGATGTGGCTGGGTTAACCCTGGATCCCAGCAAAACTTTTTATATTGAGTTTGGGGGTACTTTAACTAAAACCCAAGCTTTTGCCCAGATCGAATTTGTGACATCTCAATTTGAAATTGCTTCATTTACAGTTGCTTCCGGATTACTGGATGATAAAGCTGGTACTCTGTTAGATGATAATATTCAGTTTAGTTATGAACTGTTAGAGGATACTCCCCTGGTGGAATTGAGTTCGGGACAGATCAATCTAGACGTGAATATTACCGGAATTAACAACATGTCAATTAACTCTACTCTAGTCATCGAGCCTCAAGATGAAAACCAGCAACCAATTGCGGGACAAACCCAAAATAAAGCCATTAACTTACTTCCCAATCAAACCAATAATATTGATATTACTAACGAGTTAAACACCGTTTTGGCTGCTAAACCGCATTATCTAGACATTCGAATGATCAATTCAACCCTGTCCAACTCAGCGGATGTGACCATTTCCCACGCTACTACGGTCAGTACTAATCTCCAGTTTGTGGTCGGCTTCAACAGTATTACTACTAATCCTCAAGTAAGCGAGGTTGATGAGTCTTTAGACACGGAGATGTTAAAGACGGCTGCCGTTATACTAGAAATCAATAACCAGAGCCCCCTGGCTCTAAACTTAGCCATCAAACTCTTCCCGGATAATGATAATAATCCTCAGAACACCCCTCCTACTCCGGCTCCTGAAGATCTGGTCACGCTGAATATTGCTATAGAAGCAAATAATACCAAAACCTCTACTTTGCAAATAACTGCCGATGATTTGAAAAAACTATTTCGCAACCAAAACTTTTACAATCAAATCATTATCACTAATAGTTCTAACGGAGCCCCCATTCCGGCCGGAAGCTATATTGAAGTGCGTTCCCGAGCCGAGGTGGAAGTCTTGGTTAACAAATGATCAAAAAGCTGAAAAAATCAGGGAGGAATAAAAAAAAATGATAATTAACAAGGCGATAAAACGATTTAGCATTAGTATTATTTTAAATTTAGTAATGATTATTAGTTGGCCCTTAGTCACCACGGGGCAAAGTGTTGAGAATCCGGCTCACCTCGCCTTTCCCACAGCCAATTTTGAACTAACCCTAAGTGAGCTCTGCTTCAACCTGCAAAATAACCTCTTTAACTCGACAAATATTAATCTGGATCTGGATGAGCCTGGGGCTAAAGAAGACTTCCTAAACCTTACTAGTAACGGAATCAGTCTAACTGGGTTAGTCTCCTCAAAAATGGGCTTTTCCGTGAAACGTTTTGGCTTTTTCCTCCGCCCTTTTGTGAGTGGTTCCATGTTGGTGAGTAAAAGTGTTCCCGAATTAATCTTTAACGGAATCGAACCCAATTCTGCTTATGATTTATCCGGTACTAACTTTTCAGGGATCAGTGCTCTTTCCTTAGATTTTTGCTACGGGCACCCCATTTTTAAAAATGAAGAGGCCTCGTTAGGGGCCGGAATTACCATGCATTACCTATATGGTTTAGCAGTTGGTAAAGGAGAATTAACGGAGACCAGCATTACTACAGACGCCTGGGGCCAAACTGAGTATAATGCTGTAGTCGAAGCTACTTACGGAGATATTGTTTCTAATGACGGTTTTAGCGGCAGGGGTACTCTCTTTGATTTGGGAATCATTTATCAAAAGAAGCGTTTAACCGGCGGGCTGGTTCTCAAAAATATTGGTGGTGCTCTCACCTGGCAGAATTTACAACAAGAGCGCCTTACTTACCAGAACGAAATTACTGGTGGCGCTGAAGGCCCTGATATTCCCGATCCTATTGAAACGGAAACTACTGATTCCCAAGCTAATTTGCAAACAGAGATCCCGATGGTTCTACAAGTATATACGGATTACCAACTGTGGCGTAGCTTAAAACTGAATCTCGGTTTGGAAAAAGGCTTCGGGGAAGGTTACGGCATTACCAGTGCTACTAACTTTTGGCTGGGAGCTGAGTGGTCTCCCTGGCGCTTTATTTCCCTGGGGGAAACTGTCTATTTAAAAAGTACTGGTAATGATTACTTAACGGAATTAAAATTAAAACTAGGCTTCTTTTGGCTAAACTTTGGCCTGGGCTGGAGCGGCGGGTTTGGTGAGAAAGCTACCGGAATCAACGGCAACATGGCAATAATTTTCCATTTTTAAAAATTATCTTCGTTAAATAAAGTAAATATTCGAGTTTTAAAAAACCCTCTGAAACCTAGTGTAAAAACTTATTTTCAGAGGGTTGATAATTACCAAGACAAAGACAACACCCATGGCAAAAAACAATTCTTTCCTGAAAAACATTAATAATCGTGTCTACTAATTCGGGCTTGGCGAAAGCATGGAGAATTACCCGTTTGGGGGCAATGGTAATTAAAGCACTCAGCAGTAAGTCATCATAACCCAAATCGTGACTTAAACCAAACATTAATCTTTGCAAATTTTCACGAGTTAAAATTTTTTTCTCTTCATCGAGGATCAAAAAATCACAGTTTTCTTTAACAATTACATGAACTTCCTCCATCCGGGGTTCCTGTAGGTCTAAAAAATAGCGCAGTAGTTTAATAAATTCATGGTAATCCTGCTCCACTATATAACTATCAACTGCGGTATCTACTGATTCTTCTAAATCTTGAAAATAATCTTTCAAGCGAAATCGAAAAAATCCTTCTAAACAAAATAAATCATGATGGGTTAAATAGGCATAAATAATTTCTATCAATTCCTTTTGCCGACCCCGATTACGATCTAGGATTTCGTCTCGGTTAAGGGTTTTTAAATAATTATCGGCTTTCTGTAAAATTCTTTTGTTGTCAATTTCCGTTAAATGTTGATATTTAGATTTTAAAATACGCTTTAAAGTATGATAAGTAATTCTCGTTAGCACTAAATCAGCTAACTTGGTGGCCATTTGATAACGTAAGACTCTTTCCTGTTCTTGATACTGATCATAGTTTTTATTAACCAATAGACAGGTCAGAAACAAAAATTTCCCTTTGGTCTTCTCACTCAACTCCACATTGATTCCTTGTTTCTGTAAACAATGAATCCCTTCCATTAAATTATGACGAATCTCCGGTTGATAGGAAAAAGTACTAATAGTAAACTCTGCCATTTTAATCCCCCTTTCCCTAAAATAGTATACCCTAAATTCCACCAAACAAACAATTCATAATTATTCAAACTAAAGTAAACTTATTTAGCTTCATTTTATATATAATAGTATCTGTGTTATAATTCTTTTTATGCACAGCAAAAAACGGTATCCTAATTGTCTACCGTCATCAAAACTTAATTAAGCTTATCTTTCTTTAAGAATAAAGTTTTTTTAAATGGTGGGGAAGAACGGAATCGAACCGCTGGCCTCTACGATGTCAACGTAGCGCTCTAACCATCTGAGCTACTCCCCCGTCATTTACGCAAATAAAATTTTAACACAAGCATTCCCGGATGTCAAGCAAAAAAAACTTGTTTTAGCGGTAAAAATACTTCCTCTTTATCCAAATACTTCTTTAATTCTGGCGGCTACTTTTTTGGCAATCGCCATAACGGTTAAAATCGGTGGTTTGCCAAAAGGACCGGGAATCACCGTAGCATCAGCAATATAAAGATTGTGGGGTAAACTAGCATGTTGCAGCGTTTCTGCTTCCTGAGCAGTAAAAGGCAGACTGCCACCGGGATGACCTGCATTAAGGGTTCCCAAAAAAATTCTTTTTTTATTAATGCCGAGAGCGGTTAAAATTTCTTTACACAGCTCGACTCCCTTGCGCAATTTTTCTTTATCAGTAATAGTTAAGGGTTTGCAAACCCGCTTTCCTTCAATACTTCCTTCTGGTGCATCCGCTAATTTAATCATTAGACTAAAAATATCCTGGGGAGGATATTGACGCCATTTTGGATCAAAAAAATAGCTCAAATAATCAAAATAAGGAGCGATAAAATAGCCCTCTTGCCAATGGGCAAAAGCCATGGGTACTTCTAAATTTTGCCATGCATTTTTCCAAATACCCATCACACAAAGTACCGGATCCACAAATAATGATGCCTGGCATTCCAAACCGGAATTGGCCAAAATTTTGGGTGTTTCTAAGCCGCCTGCAGCTAAAACTACCAGATCAGCTGGCAAAAACCTCTTACGCCATCCTTGTTTGACCACTACTCCCTGTACCTGATTATCTTCAATAACCAGACTCAGAGCCTTAGTATTAGGATGTAATTCTGCTCCTTGTTCTACCACGTTCCGAATAATTTGTAAATTATCCCATTTGTTCTGATCCTTACAACCCAAAATACACAGCCCACAATTACGACAACTTTCAAAATTTCCAAACTTTGGTATTTTTTCGACCGCTAAACCCAACTCTTCACATTTAACATATAAATCTTTGGTAGCGGAGCGCCAATGCTTAAGCGGAACCAGATTAAGAGGAATTTCCTGAGCAAGGCTCTCATACTCAGCCTGTAAATCAATGCCAATTTTCCGCAAGCCTTCATCAGCCCGTACCGCATTTCCGGTAGCAAAAGGGAGCGTGCCTCCCACGGTATTGCCGCTCACAATGATGGGTCCGTCTTTGGGCTTAGTGGTTTGAAACGAAGGGTATATTTGGGATAAAAGTCGCGGATCAAAAAGCAGCCCTGCTTTGCGAAATGGTTCAAAAAAATTTATGGGATAAGGAAAGGCTTGAAAATCTTTACCCCTCTCTAAAATAGTTACAGCAAAATCCCCTTGCAACTCTTGGGCCATCATACTGCCACCGGCACCACTACCAATAATAATTGCTTTTTTCATTCAATACCCCTCTCCTTCCCCTCAAATTTTCTTAAATCAGCAAAGCAACAAGTGGCACCTTCCGTCAGACGGCTCAAAAAAGTCAGGGAAGCTCCGTTGGTGAGACCGGCTACTAAACCAGAATCGAGAGCGCTGAGCACTTGGCAGATTTCACTCCGATAATACCGACTAAAATAACAATTTTTTACAACAAATTGTTGCTGAGAAAGATTAACAGTCAACTCAATTCCCAGTACTTGATAAAAATTTTCTAAAAAAAAGCAGACTTCCTCGGCAGTTTTAATTCGAAATAGAGTTTTAATTTTTTTGGTTAAATTTTCCGATTTAGTAAATAATTCTTTTTTGAGCGGTCCCAAATCTCGCTGCTGGGTTAATAAACTATTTAGGGCAGCCGTAGTATACTGGCCATAAGTTGCTAATAATTTATTATAATTAAATATGGCTAGTTTTGGCAAGGGATATTGCAAAGTTTTTGCCGTCATTAAAAAGATTTCTGCCAAAATTAACGGTTTCCACCATTTAAAAAATAATAACAGCCACCATTTTTTGCTACTCAAAGCTACTAACTTCTTCCTCCCCATTTACATTAAATTGATAGCCCAACTTTTGGGCCTCGTCTGCCTGATTGACGGAGCAAAGATTTCCGTAGAGCGCCGCAACAATAGCTTGATATTTCGTTAAGACAGCCCCGCGTTTTATTTTTAAATTAGCAGTTAGCTCCCCATTAGCAATGGAAAGCTCCCCAGATAAAACCGCCCATTTTTTTATTTGTTCTACCGGAGCTAACTCTTCATTTACTCTTTGCACTTCCCGCTCCAAAACTTCATTAATCTTCTCATTACGGCAATCAGCCACCCAAAATAAAGCTGCTACAAAGGGGCGACCCTCCCCCACTACTAAAGCTTCTTTGACTACTGCTATTTTTTTAAGCAAAAACTCAATTTTTAATGGATAAATATTTTTTCCGTAAGCATTGATAATAATCTCTTTCTTGCGCCCGATAATCTTTAAAAATCCCTCGGCGGTAAATTCTCCCAGGTCCCCGGTAGGTAACCACTGATTAGCCGCTCGGGGTTCATAATCTGATTTTGCTCCCCAATAACCAATCATTACTTGAGGTCCTTTAACTAAAACTTCCCCATCAGTGGCTATTTTCACTTTGGTTTCCGGAAGTTCCTGGCCCACTGTTTCCAAATAATTAGCTCCTGCTTTATTAATAGTAATTAATGGTGCTTCCGTGAGACCATAAGCATTATGCACTTCAATTCCCATTTTCCGAAAACTCGTTAATAAGTCGGGGTTAGAAGGGGCCGAGCCCACTAAAAGATAGCCGCACCGATCCAGGCCCGCCTTCTTTAAAATCCCTTGCCGCAAAATTCTCCCCCAAAATTTTTGCCAGAAACGGCTTTTACAGCCTAAATAAATCTTCCCGAGCCAGCTCTGCTCTACTTTTTCCCATAACTTTTCGTAAAATCGAGGTACGGAAAAAAAGACCGTCGGCCGCACTTGGGGCAGTTTTTTAGCTAACTGATGAAAATCTTCCAAAAAATAAACTTCTAAAGGAGCCGGTAAATAATATAGGGCATAATTAGCTAAAATACCTTCCGCCACATGATTAAGGGGCAAGTACGATAAATAGATTATTTTTTGATTTCTGAGCTGCCAAGGGGTTATGGTTCCCATTATTTGCGCCAGCCAACGTAGCTGGGCCTGGTTAAAAACCGCTCCTTTCGGCTCGCCGGTAGAACCGGAAGTATATCTGATAGTGGCTGGTTTATAAAAAGTAATTTTTTCTTCTTGTAAAATGGCCTCCGTCCCAATCTCCATTAACTCTTTCCATTCAATTACTTTTTCAGGCCATTCCTCCAAATAACCTTTTTGACAAAAAGTAATGATGGTCAGATCGGGAAGTTGCTCCACTAATTCAACCAATAACTCCTTCTTTCCTACTAGTAAGAGCTGGGCTTTGGCATCATGGATAATATTCACAATCTCCGCCACCGGGCTAGTATAATAAAGGGGGACACTAACCGCACCAATTAGACCCAGAGCCACATCCATCATAAAATATTTGCTACTATTTAACCCCAGTAAAGCGACTCGGTCTCCCGGATGTATTTGAAAAGTTTGTAGGGCCGCCGCCACTTTTAGGATATCTTGCTTAATTTGTTCCCCTTTAATAGTTACTGGCCAAGAATTTTTTTTTAAATCCCTAAAGACTACCGGGCGATTCTGACGATCTAAGCGAAATAGAATTTGTTCAAAAACGGTTCGTTCCGAACTGTGTAAAAAATTTTTATCAGTTGCATAGGATAATATCGGTGGTAAAAAATCTTGCCAATTAGCGGCGTATTTGGCCAAAAATTTTTCGGTGTTATCTAAGCGATAAGACCGCCGCTCCAAGAGATATGGAGCAACCATTAGTAACTTACCCCCCAAACTATTTCGGGGTAAAAGCCTTTTCAGGAATTTCAACCAGAGAATTGGTAAGGGAAATAACCAGACTCGCGGCAGATCTATTTGCAGATTCTGCTGCGCCCAATTTTTTACGAAAAGCAATAACTCTTTCACCGTTGGTTGTTTTTCTGGTGGTAGCGTTAAATGAAAGGTCAGACCCTCCGCTTTGGGCAAAAACGTTAACTTAAAAATCGCTTCGGCTACGTAATCCACCGGCACCAGATTAACCTTCATCTTTCGACGCACCGGCATAAATTTGATTTTTCCCGTTAAATATAAGCGTAAAGGAAAATAAAGGGTATTAAATTTTTTAATCCTTCCTGTTTGCGAATCACCGATAATCATTCCGGGACGAAAAATAGAAATCGGCAATTCATTTTTGCGGGTGGCCACTAACTTCTCGGCCTCATATTTAGTTAATTCATAATTATTATTAAAGCCAAAAGCATTGGTTAATTCATTCTCCCAAATGACTCCCCGTCTTTTTCCGGCCACATAGGCAGTTGAAATATAGGATAATCTTTTTAAACCATGCCGCGCTT
This sequence comes from Bacillota bacterium, assembly GCA_028282485.1. GTDB lineage: Bacteria > Bacillota > UBA4882 > UBA8346 > UBA8346 > JANQHU01. The sequence goes on along the minus strand of JANQHU010000402.1, from coordinate 903 downwards.
TCACTGCACCAGCAAACTCCAGAACTCGCCGAGTTCCTTCCACATTTACTTCCGCCATCCGGTGATAATCTCCTGCTAAATCTAATTCAGCCGCTGCATGAATAATATAGTCAACCTTTTCCACTAGTTTTTGATAATTTACTTCGGACATGCCTAACCTTATTTTAGTTATTTCTCCTGGGATAACTTGAATTCTGGAGTCAATTGCCTGGATTAATTCGGGATAATCCCACCAAGAATTTTTGAGCCGATTCTGAGTCGCAGATAATTTTTCGCCTCTGACCAGCACAATAATCTTCTGCTTCGTTTCCGCTAAAATCCGGCGCACCAGCTGGGTTCCTAAAAAACCAGTCGCTCCGGTAATTAATACATGTTCATTGATCATTATTTCAAGTCTCCAAGCTTAATATTTATTTGATTTTAATATTTCTCTTTAAGAAAAATATTTCCTGCTTATGATCAGTTAGGAAATAGCAAAAAACGGTTTTTTACGTTAATTCATAAAAAACCGTTTAAAAATTTATACTATATTATAAAACATTATTATTTACCAACTAATATTATAAGTACATGTATCTCCACCTTTTTTTCGACATGGTTTTTGATCATCATGAATTACTTTGACAAATAAAGCCCCACTTGGTTTAAAGCGCTTGGCCAAAGCTTCAACCATTCCTAAATCAAAATCACAAGGATAAAAAGAACCACATTCATAAATAGCCGTATTCCCCGAACCTGAAGAAGGATAAAACCTATTATGACCGATTTGACCTTCAATTATTTTACCGGTTTGCATATTAAATAATTCTTTACCATTTCGACGATGATTCATATGATAAGCAACATCAACCGATGCAATGGCTTTTTCAAAGGTATTAACATTTTCTGGCCATTTGGCATTAT
>JANQHU010000418.1 GCA_028282485.1 Bacillota bacterium | reverse complement strand
CAGTATGGTAGTTTCCTAAGTGCTAATTTGCCTCCTCAGGCCCTACAGCATTATCCGCCTAACCAAGAGGTAGCCCAGGAGACGGTAAGCCAGATGCAGCAACAACTCCAGGGCCGAAGCGAGGCGCCTCGGGGGGAAGAGTTATTTCGGTATGTGACTACGGGAGGGATAAAAGGGGATATGGGGGTGGCCGTTCCGGCAGCTGATAACAAAGTCCATTTGCCCCAAATTAAAAGTACGATCTTTGCACAAAACCCGGCAGCCGGGTTGCTGGTGGGTAAAAGTCCATATGACAAGCCGAACTTGCGGCCTATCGAACCAGACCGAGTGGGCCTATCGGCTCAAGGGGATCGGGTGGCTCAGTTCTTAGAAGAAGCTAGTGTCCTTCAGTACTCCTTTGTAGGGCAAGAACAGCGAAAAGTTACCCCCAAAGAAAAACCCTTATTTTTTGCTAAAGGTCTTTTGGTAGTTATCCCGGACGAGCAATGGCCAGCTGATTTTATTAATCAAAATATAGTTATGTCAGCGGAAGATATAAAAACCCATTCCCAGTGGCTGGAAAACAAAGAACGTGTCACTAAGGATACTCTACTTACGGCTAACGGAATGCTAGTACTTACTAATTTTTTCCCTCCCGGTTCCTGTGCGGCCGTGCCTATCACAGAACAAAAAAAAGTAGACGGAGATTATGACGGGGATCCTATGCTATTGGTAGCTGGTCGTCCTCAACTGTACCAGCACGTTCGGCAGCAGGACCAACAAACCGTCAGCAAGCCTTCTCTCAAGCCACCCAAGACTCATACTAAGGCCATCGGCTTAGACCAAAGCTACCAATTTGGTCGCGCCCAACAGATTATGTCAACTCGGTTTGGGGTTTTAGAAAGCTTTGCCACCTTACAAAACGTCTTTCTAGCGCAGCCCGAGGAGTTAAAAAACCAATTAGCTGACCAAATTATCTTCACGGTTTTTGAAAGCCTCCCTCCGAATACTAAAAAAATATTAAAAGAAAGCTTAGATGATGCAGAGCAACCAAAGCTGCAAGCAGTGTTGAATGATTTAAAAAAACAGTACCTTTCAGGACAGCATCCCGCCACTCAGGCGGCTCTGTACCTGTTAGCTACAGGGGTGCGCGATTTTGCCCGGGAACAAAATCTGGTTCTGCAGTTCCCTCAGGATTTTCAGATGAATGAAGCGGGACGTACCAGCTTATTCACCTTTTTAGGACCGCAGTTTAACAAAGATATGGTAGCCTCGCAAACTGCCGAAGAACGCCTAGAAACTTTATTGCATTATTTGCCCCAACGAATTTTAGAGAAAAGTACCCCAGGTTATATCGCCAGTCAACCAGTACAAACGGTGCGAAATTTATTGAGTCTGGGAATTAAAATCGGCACTGATGCTTATAAATCGAATACGGGTATTCACAAATATAATATTCTTGCCGAACGTTTGAAAAAAATAGTTCAAAAAGATTTTGGCTTACCACTTATCGTTCCCTATGGTAAGAATTTAGCTAAAAAGTTAAATAAAGGGGAATTAGATATTGAGGAAACTTTAGCAACTTTAGCCAAAAATCCAACGTTAGAAGGCCAGCTCATGAGTTGTTGCCTAAAAAAACTACAATCGCAACTTAATCAAGTTCCTCCCCAAAAATCCCCGGCCGCCGTAGCCTCTAAAGCAAAATCGGGTTTAAATCGGCCGGGAATTGCCGAGTTATATGCGAAAGGGGGTCTTACTCTGCCTAAGGCTGATCAGGTATCTCTGCCGGAGGTACTTAACTTAGCCCGAACATTTATCCAAGCCCCTAATAGATTTCGTTTAAACTCTCCTAACCGCGCTGATTTAGTCAATCTTTTCAGCAAATTTTTGGAGCAGGATGTTTGTCAAGTCGGAATGGCGAAGCTAGCTCAACAGCTGGCTCAAGAGACTGACTTGAGAGCATACAACCCACGACAATTATCTATATTAGGCAACTCATTTGGGATGCTAGAGCAACCAGATTGTCAAGAAGCATGTCAAAAAATTGCCCAAACTATTATGACTAGGGATCTTCGTCAATTTAATTTGCTATATTTGGCAAATCTCGCTAATTCCTTTAGTAAATGGAGTAGTCCCGCTTTTGTAAGGGCCGGGTATCAAATCGCTTCTCACTTAAAACAAGAGGGCGCCAGGCTCCAGGAGGGAAGCCTGGTTGAAAAGTCCCTCTTAATCCACGCTTTCAGTCAAATAACCTCAGAACTACCAAGTACCCAAAGAATAGAGGTGCATACCTTAGTCCAACAACTAGCCCAGCGGCTGGTCACCAATCCTACTCAATTGAGGAAAGAGGGATTGACTTTAAGTATTGCCTTGCTACTAAAGGGACTTTTTAGAATGGGTTTAAAAAAGGAAGGTTATCAATTAGCAGAATCTTGTTTAACCCGACTTGAGTCCCTGACACAGGAGAACCAACTTCATGAGGTTGATGTAGAAACTTTAGGCAATCTTTGCATGGGTTTAATTTCCTTGACTGCAGCAGATGCTCCGGCCAAAGAACATCAACGTGCGGCCAGTTTATTAGCCGAAAAACTACAACCGATCATTGCTCAAAAGCTAAATCGATACTTAGCTGCTGAAACTAGAAAAAACCCAAGCTCCTCACTTGACGAAGCTTTTGGGACGCGCATTCCGGTGGTTTCAATCTACCAAATATTAAAAACCTATATAAAAATTCAAGAAGAAGAGTCTAGTGTTACCTTTCGAAATTTACAATTTATAGCTTTAAAAAAATGGTTAAAGGAGTTTGAGGCAAAAGCGGAACCCCTAATTATTTCGACTCGGAGGAAGGCGAATCAACGAAAGTTACTAGCCGAAATAGATCGATTTGTTTCTGAATTACAATAAGAGTTATTAATTATTAAAAGAGAGAAGAAGCATGCAACCAATAATTAAATTAAATAATCATTTTATCAAAACTAATTTAAATTCATCTGAATTAGTTTTCAGCGGAGGACCAGAAAGAAGAAACTTAGGAAGTTCTTCACATGATAAAAGAGTTGAAGGGCCGCCTATAGGAAATGCTCCTAAGCGGGCTCGCATTTCGGTAGACCATTATCGCGCCAATTATGGTTTATATAAGGCAGACTCTGGGCGGGCCAAAGAAAAAGAAAAGAAAAAAGAAATTGAAATCACAGCAGATAACCTGTTTAATTTTATTAATTTTAAGGATGCTCAGGTTCAAAAATTAATTTTCTCCGCCAATCGGGCGAAAAAAGATTTTCGCTGTAATCCTCACTTTAGGGAAACTATTTTTCAGCAATTAATCGAGTTACCCCGAAAAAAGCGGCGGGAATACGGCCTTTCTTATCGTAGAGGGGAAATGAAAGAAACGGAAACGGGTCTTTTTACTAATTATCTGAATTTGTTGGCATATCTGCTGCGTTATAGGGGTCATCCAGCATTGGAGAATTCATCACAAAGTATCTTTAAAATGCTTTCCGATGCCGCGGTTTACTTTGTTTGTAACCAAGCTCAATTTGATGAAAGAGAACTTTTTAATCAAGCCTTACTAGCTAATGCTTTTAGTAAGAACAGTGACCAAAATTGTGAAAAAGCAGTTGCGCAAATTGCACAGGTCATAACAAGAGAGGCCCTCGAAAAGGCGAGAGCTTTTGAAATTTCAATATTCACCAATTCATTTAGTAGATTTGAAAATAATAATGAGTGTAAAAAAGGAACTATTTTATTAGCCAAGCATATAGCAAGTTTTGCCGCAAAACCTGACAAACAAGAAATTTTAGAAAGTTTTACTTCGCAAAATATTGCAACCTTAGTAAATGGATTTAGTAGATTTCCGGATAGTATTGATTGTCAAAAAGCAGTTGGTTTATTGGCGAATTTTCTATTAAGTCCTTATCAGCAAAAGAAATTAGGAAGTTTTAATCAGCAAGAAATAGGAAATTTGGCCAATGGATTTAGCAAATTTGTAGATCAGGCAGATGTTGAAGAAATGATTTGCTCACTGGCAAAGCATGTGCTGGGTTTAGCCGCCCATTCTGATTCCCGAAAAAATTTAAATAGTTTTGACTCGTTTGGAATTACAAATATGGTAAATGGATTTGTTAAAGTTCCAGAACGCGGCACTTGCCGAAGGGTGGTTTACTTATTAGCGGAACATGTAAAGCATTTAGCCACCAATCCTAATCC
>JANQHU010000417.1 GCA_028282485.1 Bacillota bacterium | reverse complement strand
GCCGTTATTGTATCACCCACGCGAGTATCCTTAACATTTTTAATAGAAGCAATCACAAAACCGACTTCTCCGGCAGTAAGCTCCTCGGCGGCCACCAGGGCCGGGCGGAAGGTCCCTAAAGCAGTCACTTCAAACTCTTTGTTGGTGGCCATCATGCGAATTTTTTCCCCCACCCCAATTCTGCCTTCCATAATTCGCACATAAGCAATGGCACCCCGATAGGCATCAAATAAAGAATCAAAAATCAAAGCACGCAAGGGAAGGCGGGGAGCACCACTGGGGGCTTTGATTCGCTTTACAATTGCTTCTAAGATTTCATCAGTTCCTAGTCCGGTTTTAGCACTAGCTAAAATACATTCTTCCGCAGTTATTCCAATAATATCCTGGATCTCTTCCATCACCCGTTCCGGTTCGGCACTGGGCAGATCAACCTTATTAATTACCGGAATAATATCCAAATCATGTTCCAGGGCTAAATACAAATTAGCAACTGTCTGGGCTTCTACTCCTTGCGTAGCATCAACCACCAAAAGAGCCCCATCACAAGCGGCTAAGGCCCGGGAAACCTCATAGGTAAAGTCGACGTGACCGGGTGTATCAATTAAATTTAAAATATATTTTTGTCCATCTTCAGCTTGGTACTCCAACCGAACGGCTTGCGCTTTAATGGTAATTCCCCGCTCCCGTTCTAAGTCCATGGAGTCGAGCACCTGCTCCGTCATCTCCCGTTCACTAATAGTCCCAGTTCGTTGGAGTAAACGGTCGGCCAGAGTAGATTTCCCATGATCAATATGAGCAATAATACAAAAGTTACGAATATTTGTTTGAACCACTTTATTTACCTCTTTCTAACAAATAAATAAAAAATCAGTCGCTAACATCAACAATTATTTATTGTTTCAGTCTATTTTTCAATATTATCATAATCTTAAATACCGCCTATTGTCAAATATATTTATCGAAAATCAGCTTCTTGTAAAATCACATAATTTTTTTGAATTTCTTCTTGAAATTCCTTGGATAACTCATGCCAATCCAGCAGATCAACTCTAATTGGTAAGTCAGATTCGTCAAAGGCTTCCTGCAAATCATAAATCGCCCGGGGAGTAAGGGGAGACACCCCCCTAATTACTAAATCAAGATCCGAGTACTTCTTGGGCTGGCCTTTTACCCGGGAACCAAAGACGAGGATCTGGTGATCAGGAATTATCCGTTTTAAAATCCCCTTCACCATTTCTAAATAACGTTTTTCTAAATTAATCATCTCTATTTCTCAAATTTTCTAAAAGATCAGCGGCGTCCTCCACAAAGAGTTCCAAAATATTATAAACCTTGACGGCATTTACTTCATTATAGGTATGGGAAGTCAAATTTCTTTTTGCCAAATAATCAAACCAGTGATCAACCTCTTTAATTAAACGCCTTTCTCCGCCAACTCGAAAAAGGGTTTTCTTACTATAAGCATCAACTTCTTCATGATTGGCAATTTCAATTTCTAACTGCCGTTTTAATAGTTTCCAGGCTAATTCAAATGTATATTCAAATCTTTGAATACAGGCATCGCGCAACTCTTCATCACTAGGATCTTGTTTTGACCTAAGTAAAGCTTTTTTGAGGCTAGTTAAAGCCTTTTCAAACGAAGTCAAAATCAGTGCTATTTTAAGTCAACCCCTTTTTTGATTTTTAAAAAGCTTCTTCTTTAATCCGGCAAAAGCAGTCTGGATTTCCTCCATTTTGAGCAAAAAAGCCATGACAAAAAAAGTAGCGCCCCCAAACAAGATTCCGGACACCACCACCACTGCTGCCTGGGCATGTCCCGAAAAACCTCTGTCTGAAATTAATAAATTAATTAGGGGCTTTAATCCTAGAATGACTACTGCCATCACTGCCGCCGCAACTAAGGTTTTCACAAATGAACCTAAAATCAGATGCCCCCGAATTCCTTTCAGCCGTTTGCGTAAAACCACCATTAGAGCAATCATATTGACTAATCCCATAATCGAAAAAGATAAAGCAAAACCGCCCACTCCCAGGTTGGTATATTCTAAAAATAAATAGTTTAATAATACACTTAAGAGTACGGCTAAAACACTAATCTTGACCGGAGTTTTAGTGTCTTTTAATGCATAAAAAGCTCTGGGTAATAAAAGAATAGCCGCATGGGCAAAAATTGCTAAGCTGTAATAAAACAAAGCATAGGCCGTCAAACTGGTGTCGGCAGCGGTAAACTTTTGTCCTTCAAATAAAAGCTTAATAATCGGTTCACTCAGGACAATTAAACCAACTCCGGCGGGCAGCATCAGAAAAAAAATCGACCGTAAGGCTCCCGCTAACATATCTTTAAACTCCTCTAACTTTTCTTCTGCTACATAACCGGCCAGCATGGGGAAACAGGCGGTAGCAATTCCCATAGCAAAAATACCTATTGGTAGCTGAATCAAGCGATTAGCAAAACGAAGCGCCGTAATACTCCCTTCGGGAAGGGCCGAGGCCATGGCGTTAGTAATCCAAAGATTAGCTTGTGTGGCCGATAATCCAATTAACGCTGGTAACATTAAAAAAAGCATGCGCCGAAAGCCTGGGTTCTTTAAATCAATATATCCAAAACGATAGTTTTGACCCCCACCTTTGCGCAAAAAACAAATTTGGGTTACAAAATTACCAATGGCCCCGACCACTACCCCGGCAGCCATCCCTTTAATACCGTATTTTTCTCCTAAAAAGAATGCACCCCCGATAATAGCCACATTATAAACAATCGGGCCAAAGGCCGGGGCAAAAAAACGTTTATAGGAGTTTAAAACTCCTCCCATTAATCCGGCTAAAGCGGTAAAACAGACGGCTGGAAACATCACCCTGGTTAATTCTACTAAAAGCTGCATTTTATCTGGGGGGAAATCCGGGGCCTCTAAGGGAGCTAACCATTTGGCATTTAGTACCCCAAAAATGGTAAAGACGGCTAATAACAACACCGTTACATTAATAAAAGTACTGGCAACCTTCCATCCTTCCTCTTCTTCCCCTTTAGATAAATATTCAGTAAATATAGGAATAAAAGCGGCTGAAAGAGCTCCTCCCACTAGCAGGTAATACATAGTATCCGGAATAATAAAAGCTGCAAAAAAAGCGTCGGTCTCAAAACGATTAAAGAGTCTTCCGGATAAGTTTTCCCTGGCAAAGCCTAAAATTCGGCTTAATAAATACATCAAGGAGATCATGCCCGCTGCTTTAGCCGCTTTCACGGAAACATTTTGATCCATATAGATAAACTCCTTTCCAGAAAGGAGTACTTCACCAATAGCTTTGCTTTTTCCTTCTAAATACTATTTAAAAATTGAAAATAGTTGTTAACTCCTAGGCCTAAATTACTACTTTTTATAAATCATAAACAATACTTTTCCGAAAGGCAATTTACAAATTGAGGTAAGGCCCAGGCAAAAATCTCCTCCCGATTATTCTTTTTTTCCAGAGGAATTTGCCAGGAAACCTGATAAATAATGGTTTCGGATAGTCTTCTTTGAGAAAAATTTAGCTGAGAATTATTTTCAGCCAAAAACCAAAAAAAATTCTGCCCAAAGTGTTTGGCAAAACCGGCCGGTAGCCCGATTAAAAAAGTATTTTCCCAATGTTTTTTTTGCAAAAAACCTTTCTTTTGATGGCTTAAGGAGGCAAACAACCAAAATTTCTGATACTTTTGCTTCAATCTAGTCAAAATTAATTCTATCTCCCAATGATTAGTAATCTTTAGAATAGGGATATCCTCGGCATCTCCAGAAAATGCATAGCGGTATTCTTGAAGTAATCTCTGGTTTTGGTCACTTAAATTTTGGCACATAAAAAAAACCGGTATTTTCCCATGATTATTACTCAAAACCGGAATAATTGTATTTTTTTCCGGCTGCAAATGGTTTTGAGAATCTAATAAGAAGCGTTCCAAATTGCCTACCGTCCTTTGCAGATCCCATTGGGGAAGCAAAACGGAATATTGGCCCATAACTCCCATTAAGAAAAAGACCAATCCTAAAAAAAAATAAAATTTAAACCAAGAATTACTTTGCAGATTCAAAGAATACCACCCACAACCGGTTTTTTATTCAATTATACAAAACTTGATTTCAATTTATGACTATCAAAATTAAATTTCCCCAAAATAATTAATTATTTAACAAAAACTATCCTAATTCAAATAGCGGAGTACTTCTTTCGGGCCAACTCCGGGATGAAGCGCGACATTTAATCCACCAGCCACTACTCTGGCTAAATTATCAATTAACTCATCAATTTCTTTGGGCGTAACTATTAAACTATTAAAATAAGAAGTTAACACCCGGGACATTAAATTTTGAACATTGGCTTTGCTAATTCCTCCGTGATCCAACACTTTTTCCAACTCCGCCAAAGCATCATAAACAATAGTTCTGGCATCAACCACCGTTGGTACTCCTAATGCAATTACCGGAACCCCTAAAGTACTACGGGTGATTCCCTGGCGGCGGTTTCCTAAACCTGACCCCGGGTGGATGCCGGTATCAGCAATTTGAATCGCCGCTCCCACTCTCTCGGTATTGCGAGAAGCTAAGGAATCAATGGCAATTACAAATTTAGGTTTAACCCTTTCTACGACCCCACGAACAATCTCACTAGTTTCAATTCCGGTAATTCCTAAAACTCCAGGGGCCAAAGCTGACAGAGGACGTAAGCCGCCCGCTTTTTCAGTAGGAGTTACCCCCCCTAAATGTCTGGTCACCAGCAATTTTTTAACTGCTCGCGGCCCCAAAGCATCGGGAGTAGCTTGCCAGTTACCTAAACCGACTATTAGACAAGAATCATTCTCGTTAAATCCTAACTTCTTAATTATATTTTCTAGCTCTTTGGCAAAACTGAGCATTACTATTTCTAATTCATCCCGATCATGCCCCCGTAAGCCGGCAGCTTCCAGAGTAACATAATATCCGGGTTGTTTTCCCAAGGCTTTGCCAGCGGCTTCCGTTTCAATTTGAACTCGAGTAATTAACACTTTTTCTTGATGCTCTGTATCGGTAGTTACCCCGTTTTGCAAAATATTTTGGGCACTTTCTCCCGCTAACTCTCTAGCCTCTAAAGCCAAATCCGTATAAATATTATCTCTTACTCTTTGATCTAAACTCATTTTCCCCTACCAACTCCCTTTTAGTTATTCCCTAATGATTAGTTTGGCGCGAAGAATTAAAATAAATTCTGCCAAATTTTTAGGAACATTTACTAAAAAAGTGACATCTAAAATTTAAAAGACATGAAGATTGTTACCAATTTTGCTTTATGCTATAATTTAACTGTATCGATCACCTAAGGAGGTTCTATTTTGAAAAAAACTATTTTAATTCTGATACTACTCCTTTTAATTAATGGCAGTATTCTCGGTCCTGCCTGGGGAAAAAATTCCAAAATGCGGATTGCCATTCTCCCTTTTTCGGATGCTTCTATTAAAGAACGCTGGTGGGGGGGAGAATGGAACGTAGGCGAAGGGGTCTCCGACGAACTAGTGAATGCTTTGCTCAAAACTAATCAATTTCGCATTATCGAAAGAGAAAAACTTGATGCTATTTTAGCAGAACAAGATTTAGGCGCCGCTGGCCGGGTTAATTCCCGAACCGCCGCTAAGATTGGCAAAATTTTAGGCGTACAATACTTAGTTACCGGAAAGGTCACCGAATTTTCATTAAAAAATGATGGGGGCGTCATCGGGCATTTAACTAAAAAATTAGGCTTCGGGATTGCCCTCAAAAGAACTACTGCTCGAGTAGCCATTGACGCTCGCCTGATTAATGCTACTACCGCAGAAATTATTGCCGGAGTTACCGGAGTTGGGGAAAAAAAACAAGGCAGCTTCGGAATCGCTCTCAATTCCACCGCCCTAGCCTTTGGTAGTACTAAATTCAAAAAAACCCATCTCGGGATGGCATTAAGAGAGGCTGTTAAAGAAGTCGCCACTGGTTTAGCGAACCAAGCCCCCGCCGGCGCCGAGATGCAAATCTCGGATGCTAAAGTAATTGCGGCCCGCCGAGGTTCGGTAATTATTAATATTGGCGCTAACGACGGGGTTACCAAAGGGATGTCTTTAATCGTCAAACATGTTATTAATGAATTAAGAGATCCGGATACCGCGGAGATTATTGATTCCGAAAGCATCCCCATTGCCGAAATAATCGCCGTTAAAGTAAAGGATCGTTCCACCACCTGCGCCATTGTGGAAAGATTAAATTATAATTATCGAATTCGGGTGGGGGATGAGGTAATTGTTGCAGAGTAAAATTCTCTACCAATTTTCCTCGAAACAACTTGCAAATAACTTAAATACATGTTAAAATAAAAATTGTTGATTTTATAGCAGCTTAAGGAGGTGAAAGATTTGCCACACGTACCAATCATTAAATCCGCTATTAAAAGAAATGAATTAGCCAAAGCCCGACGCATTAAAAACATGTCCAAACGTTCTACTTTAAGAACTATTCTCAAAAAAACTTTGACTTCTATAGCTGCTCAAGATATTGAAGCTTCCAAAAATAATCTTAAAGCCGCTATCAAGGCTTTAGATAAAGCTGCTGCCAAAGGTTTAATTCACAAAAACGAAGCAGCCCGGAGAAAATCTCGTTTAACCAAAAGATATAATGCTTTAATGGCCAAGGCCAGCTAATAGCTTATTTACAATTAATTTTTAATTATCAAATAGTCACAAAAACTAGAAGTCGACAACCTTTAACTTCTAGTTTTTATTTTTTAATTTTTGATCAGACCTTAATTTCTTTCAATAATTAAAGAATTATTTCTGCTTTGGTTGAGTATAATTGCCAATCCTTAGTTCCGGAAAACAGTTTTGTAACTTAGCCAACCATTCTTTAATACTTAGTAAATCTTCTTTGGTATTGGTCTTGCCGAGCATTATTTCCGGATCAATATTTAAATTTCGCAATTGTACCTGCCCCACCCCAGTTTCCCCAATTAATTCTAACAAGGCTTCGGTCTCTATACTTCTATTAGTGAATCCCGGATATAACAAAAGATTTAAAGCAGTATCTACTCCGTTTTGGGCCGCATATTTCAGAGAGTCTTTTACATCATTTAATGTATAACCAATGGGTTGATGATACCAATTATAAGACTTGGAAACTGCCGAAAAGAGGCTAATCCGTACCGCATCCAAACCCGCATCTACCAGTTGGGTCACTCCGGCAACAATTCCCCCGTTGGAATTCAAGTTAAGGGTTCCTTTTGGGGTCTTCTGACGAATCTCCTGCACCGCTCCCACCAAAAGCTCCTTCTGCATTAAGGGTTCTCCTTCACATCCTTGGCCAAAGCTGATAATAGCCTCGTGGGCCATTTCCAAATGAGCTACTGCCAACTGGGCTACTTCTTGACTCGAGGGGACAAAACGAATTCGACTCTGAGGTGCCGGGCAGCATTCAGCCGCTTGTTTGGAAATACACCCCAAGCACCTGGCGTTACACCGGGGCGAAACCGGAATCCCTGCTTCCCACCGTTGGTAAAAGATATTTTGGGCCGTTAAGCAGTGATAATCCTGAGCACAAATAGCTAATTGTTTTAAAATTCGATTTTTAGGAAACTCTTTAATTCGGCTTTTAATTAATCGGGGTAAATCCCTAGTATTATAATAGGCCGGATTCCATTTTAAATCTTCATCTGTCTCGATAGCGGCTACCTTAAAACCATTTTCTCCATAACCAACCCCTGTATAACCCAACAACGGCAGATTTTCTTTTTGCTCCAGTTCATACCCCGGCAGCAAAGCCCGGGTAGCCCCCATGGGCAGAATAGCCGCTACGGCCGTAACCCGATCAATGGTTTCAACAGCTTCACTGGAAGGATTATAGCCTAAAGGTAACCGTCCGGCAAGAGGCACCACTTCCCCACCCGTAGGAAGATCAATCCAAGAGCCAGCTTCCGCAACTTCTACCTGTCTCCCGTTCACTCCCACTGCTAATAATTCCCCTTCAACCCTCAGGTGTCTGTTTTCATCAAAATAAACTAGTTTAATTGACTCATTATCCATCATCTCTTAAAAACTCCTCTAAACTATACTTTTAAGTTGCTTTTTTTTAAAATAAATAATTGATTAATATCATAATTAAAAATCTATAAATTTGATTGAGTTAATTTTCTTTATGGTAGTCTTAAAACTTTTAATTTCATTGAGAATCTAAAATTTTTCAAAAAATCATAGCTGATTTTAAAAAAATAGTATATAATAAGAGTAGGATGTATGCGCTAACATGCACCCTACGAGGGAACAGTGTTTCCACAGGTTAATAAGTTAGGTAGATTTTAAAGATAGGATTAACCCTATCTCTTTTTTTATCTATCTAAAAGGATTATCGCAATAATCAAGTATCTGATAATAACCCATGGTACACTGCTCCATACCAGACGTAGAAAGGTTCTTATTAATCAGAAAAAATATCTTTTTCGATACCCTCCCTTGGATTATATCATTGTTGAAAATTAAATTAAAGTCATTTTCTAAAATTTAGTGGTTATTAATTTCAACCTTAAGTCTCCCGATATTACTTAAAATCTAAAATTTTTCAAAAAATTATAACTGACTTTAAAAAATAGTATATAATAAGAGTAGGATGTGTGCGCTAACATACATCTCTCTTTTTTTATCTATCTAATTCCTCTTCCGCAACCTCGTCTTCTTCCGGGATCAGCGGAGCTCTTGCCAGCTCAACCCCCATCCAAATAACTCCTCCGATAAATAAGGCTATGACTATATACCCTAGGATAGTCAGCATCTTACTTCTCCTCTTCTGTCTCAAATTTACCGGTATCACCGTAAACATAAAAGCTCAAAAATTCTTTTCGTAAATTTCCGGTTCGATTACGATCGTCAGTACCGAGTATCTTTTCCCCCAGATACATCGGGGGCGTACTTCCCTCACCATCGATGATTGCAAAAATATTGTAAGTTAAGTTCAATAAAGGTTCTTTATCAATCTCTTCCTCTTCGGCTATACAATTAATTTGATTATTAATTTGGTCAAAAAACTCTTTTTTCAGTCTATCCAAGCTTGCCCAACTCCCTTTCCTTTTAACATTATATTTATTTAGTTATTAAATATTCTTTCCCAATTATCAGATTTCATTAAGTGATAGAGAAATTTTATATGATAATAGTTTATCAAAAGGAGTTCTCCTAATCTCGGGTAATAAAAAAGATCTTAGTTTATTCTAAGATCTTTTTACATATTTGAATATTAATTATGCTAAAATTAAAAACGAGCCATAATCTTTATGACTCGAATAGTTTTAAAGTTGGTAGTCCCAAGGGGATTCGAACCCCTGTTACCGCCGTGAAAGGGCGATGTCCTAACCTCTAGACCATGGGACCATTTGTTGTAAAAAATCATTTAAATGGTGGGCCATCGGCGACTCGAACGCCGGACACCCTGATTAAAAGTCAGGTGCTCTACCGCCTGAGCTAATGGCCCGATTTAACATTTTTTTACTTCGTGTT
>JANQHU010000299.1 GCA_028282485.1 Bacillota bacterium | reverse complement strand
AATCAAGTATCATAAGATAAAGTAAGTTAACGCCACGATAGCTCAGTCGGTAGAGCAGAGGACTGAAAATCCTCGTGTCGCTGGTTCGATTCCGGCTCGTGGCACCATTTGAAAGTTAACTAGCGGAAGTAGCTCAGTGGTAGAGCATCGCCTTGCCAAGGCGAGGGTCGCGGGTTCGAATCCCGTTTTCCGCTCCAAATTATAATAAAATAAAAGCTTGGTTAATGTTAGTGAAAAGATTTTGTAAACTATATTTATAATTGGCGGCATAGCCAAGCGGTAAGGCAGAGGTCTGCAAAACCTTTATTCCCCAGTTCAAATCTGGGTGCCGCCTCCAAATAATTCAAAAATTAAATAAATTTTGCCGAAGTGGCGGAACTGGCAGACGCAAGGGACTTAAAATCCCTCGGTTATTTAACAACCGTACCGGTTCGATTCCGGTCTTCGGCACCAATATTTGAAAAGTTTAGACAATAGATATGTCTGAGCTTTTTGTTTTTTAACATTGAAAGAAAAAAATGGGTTTAACCTTTTGGCTGAAAGCAGTTGTAGTTAATTATGATAATAACTATAATTTGAATTCTATTAAATCCGATACTAAAAGTAGTTGATCAATAATATTTTTATGGAGGAAGGCCCTGATGCTTTCTCGGAAACAAAAAATAATTATCTGGGTCACTGCCGCGTTGCTTATTCAAGGAATAGGCATGCTTATTTTACATGTGATATTATCGGAAAAAACAGTTAAACTGGTTGCTCAGCAATCAATAGTAATGTCTCTGGAGACTTTGAAAAATGGTGATTCGACTGTCTCTAGAAATGAAAAATCAAGTAAAAAGTCGCGGGATAATGTAACTAATATTGTTATTTTTGGGATGGATCAGGAAAAGCTTCGTTCCGATGTGATTATACTCTGTTCTTTAAATACTACCAGAAATAAAGTGACTCTCATTTCAGTACCTCGTGATACACGGATTAAATTAAATGAGGCCATGTATACTGAGTTTCAGCGGAAATATCCGGTCAATCGTTTTGTGAAGGTAAATGCGATTCATAATTATGCCGGTCGGCAAAAGGGAGGGCAGTATGCTTTAATTGCTTTACAGGAATTATTAGGTCTCTCTATTGATAATTATATTAAAGTAAATATCGAATCTTTTCGGAAAATAGTTGATTTAGTTGGCGGAGTGGAAATGGATATCCCTCAGGATATGGTACATAGCGATATTGATCAAGATTTATTTATTAATATTAAAAAAGGGAAACAGCGGTTAAATGGGGTACAAGCCGAGCATGCGGTTCGTTATCGAGCTGATTATTTTCACGGCGATTTGGATCGGATCAATTTTCAACAAAAGTTTATGAAAGCATTTCTGAAGGAGTTATTGAAAGTCAGCAATTTTTTGAAAATTAATGAATTTATCAGGATTGTTTATGAAAACGTGGAGACTGATTTGAAATTTGCTGATTTTATGCGCTTTATTACTTATCTGCCGTGGTTAAAATCCGAAAACATCAGGATGAAAATTTTACCTGGAGGCGGTAAATATATTGATGGGGTCTCTTATTTTATTTTTGATAGACAAGCTTTTTTAAAAATGAAAGAAGTTTTAGGTGGTTCTGATGAACCTTATTAACGATAATGTCTAAAGCCATAAACAAAGAGTTTTTTAGCATCCGTATACTTGGTATGACTTTTTAAGACTACCGCAATTAGATTTACCCCTTTTCTTCGGGCAGAAGCCACCAAGCAGCCACCGGCAGCTCTGGTGTAACCATTTTTAATACCAGTGGTATAGGGATAGCGCCATAATAGTTTGTTGTGATTGATTAGTCTTCTTCTTTTCCCGGGGCGAGAACCGGAAATAGTTTTGACTTTGGTTTTCACAATTACGGCAAAATGTCCGTTTTTTAAAGCATAGCGGGCGAGTAAGGCCATATCATAGGGAGTAGTATAATGGCCTTTGGCTGGCAACCCGCTGGCATTTTTAAATCGGGTGCGCCGCATCCCGATGCGGCGGGCTTTGGCAGTCATTAATTTGGCAAACTTCCGTTCCGAACCAGAAGTATAAATGGCAATTGCAGCCGCCACATCATTACCCGACTCCAACATCAGGCCGTAAAGTAACTCGCGGACAGTTAAACGTTCGTTGGGGCAGAGATCGAGGGAGGTACCTTCTCTGGTAGTTGCCGGACGACGGACCCGTACGTTGTTATTTAAGTTAAATCTTTCCAAGGCAAGAATAGCAGTCATGATTTTGGTGGTACTTGCCGGAGCTAAAATTTTATGTTTGTTTTTTTGATAAAAAATTCTTTTGGTTTTGGCATTAATTAAGATGGCCCCTACCCCGTTAATGTGCGGTTTTTTAAGGCGTCTTTTTGCTTCAGTCATATTAAAACTAAATAGTAAGGAGATTAATAATCCAACAATCAAGAGTTTTTTCATAGTTTTGAC
>JANQHU010000222.1 GCA_028282485.1 Bacillota bacterium | reverse complement strand
CAAGGGCAGTTTTTTGATGAGGAGACGGGAAATTGTTATAATCGCTACCGCTATTATGATCCCAGGATTGGGGCTTTTGTTAGTCAAGACCCTATTCGGCTAAATGCTGGGACTAATTTGTATAGCTTTGCTCCTAATGTTTTTATGTATGTCGACCCTCTTGGTTTATGTAATAAAGTTATAAGAATTACTAATCCAAGACAATTGCTTCCAGATCCAAAAGGAACGAATCCTCATCTTGATGGTGGTCCAATTTATTGTTTAGAATTACCTAAAGGTTATAAGTTTCATCAAGCAGTTGAACCAAATCAAAAAGCACCGGGTGCATTCGGAACTCCATCTAATATAAATATACCAGATGTGAATTTTGTTAGAAATGATCTTGCTGTAATTCCAGATTGGAAGCCCGAAATTTCAGGGGTACGAACTGTCGAAGTTATTCGTCCTGCTAAAGCACAAATAAGCGTAATTGGGCCTCAAGAATCAAATGGACTTATATATCCAGGTGGTAAGGTTCAAATACAAATTCTAGATTATGATCCGGCAGATCCCTTTGTTAAATTTATAGGAAAGGAGATTCCTATAAAATGAACAAAATAAATGATTTTCGACACCAGGATGATTCTTCGTTTGTTGGTTGGGTCTTTTCAGGAAATATTATAAAAAAATCTTTTAATTTTAATATTTACGCCATATTACTTCAATCTATGGAAAAAATATTAATAATAGAGCTAAGAAGGCAAAAAAATAATGCCGTTATTTTAAATGCAGATGGAACAGAACATAGAAGAATAATAAATCCAGAATCAGAAGCTATTTGTTTTGGAGATGCTTATTATATTAAAAATGAATTAACATTAATTAATAGAAAAAGAGATGCTACGATGAGTGGTGTTGTTATCGATGAAGATGGAAATATAATTAGAATATATGAAAAAAGATAATAAATAATTTTTCTAGTGTTTCTAAACTACTCTGGGGTTTTTTTGAAAAAATTTCACCGAATCCTAAACCACCCCCCAACCCGAATCCCTCAAAGTAACAGTGGTAGATCCCTCGCGTGGAATCGTATAACCAGGCCTTGATGTAAACGGGTGCTAGGGCTTTGGACTTGGGTAGTGCCCCCTAATAAGGGAGGTTGATACGACACCACGCTGCCTTGGGTGGTAGATGATATCCCGTAAAAACCGCTAAGGTAGGTCGTACGGCAACGTTCGGCCCTCCTTAGCCCCCCAGGCCGCCTCCCGCGGCCTTCCCGCTTATGCCTGATGTCCTCTCCCGCCCACCAAAGCCCATAATAAGGTCTCAATATACAACACTAATTTACCAAAAATAAAGCTCTGCAAAACTCAGGTTATACCCCATTATTTAAAAATTAACAAGTAGGCTTTTTAAAACAATCACAAAAGCACATCTTGCCATTTTCGATTTAATAAAATCCTTTGTTTTTGATAGCCGATTTCTGTCAATAGCTGCCGGGTCTCAGCATAATTACTATCTATGTGTTCCGGGGTATGGGCATCGCTATTGATCATCACCGGAATCCCCAATTGACAACATTTTTTTAAAATCCAGGGGCTGGGATAGACTTCCTGGGTATATCCCCGGGAGATACCCCCGGTATTGACTTCCACGATACTGCCCCGGGCTTTGATTACTGCCAGTAATTCGGCCACGGCCTCTTGATACCAAGCTTCTTTTTCGGAAAAATATTTACCTGAATCATTATTCTTTTTAATCACATCCAAATGCCCGATAATCTCGGGCTGATGCTCAGTTACCATCCGGCACAGATATCGATAATATTGTTGCACCAAAGCCGCAATCTGACCTTGAAATAAAACTTCTAAGGTTTCCCGAAATTCAGCGTCAGTACCATCAATACTATAGTAGCGGGAATCCCCCGGTTGGTAAAAGAGATGCACGGAGCCGATACGGTAATCAAGGGGATATTTTTGAAAAATATTTCTCTTATCCCCGGGGAGATAATCAATCTCTAGGCCTGTATAAATCTCCAGTTGCTTTTGGTACCGCTGCTTGAGCCTTGCGATAGTCTCCAAATAATGATCTACTTTCTCTACTTTCATATTCCAAAAACTTTTATAAGGTACTGGGGCATGACTAGAAAAACCTAAGACCTGAAGCCCCCTAGCAATAGCTTTCCGAATATACTTTTCCGGTTCTCCCCTACCATCACAATAAGCCGAATGGGTGTGGAAATTAGCAATGATCATCAATAAACTCCTCCTCCATTAATTGCCTCTAAAATCCCGGGACAGATGCCTAACAAGGATTCTACTTCATAAAAAAACGGCGCTGCCGGGCCGATGACAATTAAGGGTACTAGATTATGGGTATGGGACTTGGTGCTTAAATCTTCAATATTTCCATGATCGCTGACCAGCAAAATATTTAAAGGCGGAGCTGCTTCTTTTTGGGAACTGACGATACTTTTGAGAAAACTATCTAATTGGGACAATAACCGAACGGACCATGCAAAATCCTGACTATGCCCAGCGCGATCCGTTTGAAAGTATTCAAAAAGGGTAAATGCGGCTTCCCGGGCCAGTAGTCCCAGACGCTTCCCTGCAGTTGCCGGGCTAATTAGAGGAACCGCATGCCCCCGTTCCCGTAACTGTTCGTTGGTGAGATCTTGGTAGACCGCTTGCCCCGCTAATAACTCCGGGATGGTTAACAAGTCACAATTGCCGGCCAGTGCTGCCAAAGTAGTGGCTGAATAGCGTCGCTTGCCTTGAGCCAACGCCGCAAAAAACTCCGGTGTAAAGGTATTGGCAAAAATTGCTTTGTAACCTTGCTGCCCCAGCTTTTTAAAAATACTCTGTTCCTTAATTAGTCGGCGGAGTCTTTCTGGCGGAAAGCCAGAGACGTGGCGGTGCATAATCTGGGAAGCATTTACTCCTGTTAACAGAGTAGTTTGCCCGGTAGCACTCTGAGGTATCCCAGCTATTCCCAAGGAAGCATCCACGGCTTTGATTAATAAGCACGGTTCATAAATACCTCCCCCTACTGCGGAAGCAATTAAGGGCTGTGCTTTGAATAAGCCTCGCAAAAAAGGCATTTCAGCCTTTAACAAGGGGTTAACAGAAGCTTCCCTGGTACCTAGTCCCAAACCATCGATAAAAACAAATAAAAAAGACACCCTAATTCTCCTTCTGATCTAAAACGCCGGCTTTTAACTCCTGCAACTCGGCCCGCAGTGCCGTTATTTCGGCATAAAGCTTCTCGTTAACTGTTTCTTCTTCGGCTAAGATAATACTGATCTGGCCACATGATTCCAAAACAGCTCGCGAAACCGCATTGATATTAGAAACCCCTTGTTTTCTTAACTCTTGCCGTAAATCAGCGTGGGATAAGTGTTCTCGGGCTAAATTTCTTTCTAAAACAACGCCATTTCTAATTAATAAAGTCGGCTTCCCTTCCATAATACGGGCAAAAAAGCGAAAATGATAGGAAAACATGGCAAAAAGCATTTCCATGCCTCCTAATAACACTAAGATGACAACCCCTTTCAAAAAAGAGACTTGTTGCTCTAAGCCAACTACCACTATGGCATCCCCAATCCCCGCCATGATGACCAGATCGAAAAGGCAGAGCTCCCCTAGAGCCCGCTTCCCAATTAAACGAACGATAAATAAGGCTACCAAATAGATCCCCAGTAACTTACCGATAAAAATACTAATTTCCGTCCAGTTCATTTAGTCACCTCGGAAATTAGTATACCCCATTTAATGATTTCTGCCGCAAACCGAGCATCTTCCTTTTACCAAAGTCGGCTCCGGATTTGGCCAAACTTTGCAATCAGTGAGACCATCACTTCCCAAGCGTTCGTAGGGACAAACCCCGTACAGAGTATGAAATCCTTCAAAAGTCAAACAACCATCACTAACCCGGTGACACTTGGGACAGACTACTTGATGGTAACTGACTAAACCTTGTTTAATATGCCCCCGATACTCGACTTTACTCCCACAATGAAGGCAAGTGGCTTTTTTTAGGTCTTCCTCATCTACCGCTCGTAATCCTACTCCATCGGGAGTAACAATTAAACGGGGTAAATTAGCCGGAATAATTACATCTTGAACTACCGAAAAAACCGGCGCAAACCGTAATAAATCAGCGGCAAAATCCGAATCCCGCACTTGATCATGAATCATTTTCCAGGGAGTTGCTAAGAGGAGTAACAAGACAATAATAATCCCTATAGTTACTTTTACGCCGGCAAATAAAGCGCCTGCTGATTTATCAATGATTGCTAGGGGTTCATCCTGTTGTTTCTTTTGCAAACGGGCACTTAAAAAACTAACCAGCCCAACTACTAAGGCAATAATTAAGGCAAAACCGATAATTCCTCCTAAGGAACTGGAGAGTTTAAAGGTCGTTGCCAAATAGTCTCCCACTGAGCCACCAAAATAAAATCCTAAAATAATGGCCGCTACACTTCCCAAAAGATCAAATAATTGTTTAATAAACCCTTTTTGAAAGCCCCGAAAAATAAAAAATACGAAGAGGATCCCAATAATCCAGTCCACCCAATTCATTCCCAATTACTCCTATCTTTTTGATCGTCAAGATTTTAAAATCATCTAGTCTCCTTGATTAACTCTTCTAAAAGATGATTTTCGGCCCGTAGCTTTTCTAACTCATCAGCAATTCTCAGCGAAGCAAAAATAGCCTTCTGTAACTTGGTTAAGCGGGAGTTTTCCTTTTCCAATCCGGTAATTACTTCCTCAATGTACGAGACTACTTTTTGAATCTTTTCTTTATTATTAGTATTCCCCTTAATGGCAAATTCTTCACCTAAAATCCGAAAAACCAGCCGCTCGCTAGTAACTTCCGTCTGTAAATATTTATCCATAATGACACCTCAAGTCCATTGATAGTCTCAATAAAAAGAGCTTTTTTCTGTTTTCTGTACAAACTTAATTGTTTAAAAAATAATTGCTAATAGAATATTGGCTATAAAACAAAAAACTCCTTCATTAAAGGAGTTAAACTTAAACTTCAACCACTAATTGGAAAAATTCCGGCAGCCAGAGCAGCCCACTACATAATAATAAATAATAGATTAAGAGCCCGTAAAGATAAATAGGAAAAGTTAACTTTTTTAGATATCGGAAGAGGGCAGTGTAGTAATTGAATTCTAAATAACTGCTTTCCAATTGTCCCGGGCCCAGCTCTTCCAATTGCAAATGCTGCCCTAAATATTTTTCAATTTTGCTTCGAGGGGCTTGTAATTGACAAACAACTTGTTTCTTCCAAATATAATAGAAAGTAATTATTAAAACCAAAAGGGGGATTAATAAGAGCCAACTGTAAAAAATGGGGTCTATTAAATAAAAGTTTACTAAATAATAATAAGCATTGCTTAGCAAAAAAAATCCCCACAACCCTAATTTGAGAGCATCCTTGGTCCACTCCCGCCAATAACCAGCTAGTTCTCCTATGACCGTCTCTTTTTGGGCCAAAGCGAACCACTTCTCAAACACACCTTTCAGTAACCGCCAAATAAAAGTTAAATAAAAAACTACAATCAAAGCATTAATGATTCCTAAAAGGAGGTACTGCCAATTAACCAGCTGGGGATTCACCGGAAAAAGAACTATTCCTAAGATGCCCACAAAGCAAATAGTCTGTAGCTTCCGGCTAACCTGGACTTCCTCAATGCGGGGGAAAAAAAGAAAATTTCCGATAAAGACTGTCGTTCCCAAAAAAAAGCGACTATTGATTAAAGGTACTAATAATACCGAAGAAGTAGTATCTACTTCCAAGAAAGCCAGCGCCACCCAGACTAACATTAACAGAAACTGCATTAACGGCTGGTAATCTTTCCACCGGAAACTTTGCGCTTCTGGTATCAGTAGCATTAAATTCCCCTCCTGCACTCTTTCTTTTGCCTAATTATATGCTTCAGTCAGGGAATTTTATGCCGTTAAATAATTTATTAAAATTAATGAGTACTTACCGAATCGAGGCCCCGTAGGCTGCATTTAATTTCTTTAGTAATTCTGCCTGCAGCTCATTAACCTCTTGGTCATTTAAGGTTCTTTCGGCGGAACGATAGGTTAGGCTAAAGGCTAAGCTCCGCATACCGGCGGGGACTTGATCTCCTTCATAAACATCAAACAAGGCTACTTTTTCTAACAGTTCTCCCGCCTTCTCCTGAATATCGGCCATAATCCTTGCGGCAGTAACCTCTTTAGCAACTACTAAAGCTAAATCACGATTAATCATCGGAAATCGCGGTAAGGACTTAAAGGATTCTCTCTCATTTACTAAGTCAAACAACTCTCCTACATGAAGCTCCATGACAAAAGCCTGCCTTGTTATTTCAAACTCCTTTTGTACATTGGGATGAACCTGCCCCAAAAATCCGACTTGTTTTTCGCCGATCCAGATGGTAGCAGACTGACCCGGATGTAAAAATGGCTGCGGCGCTGGTTTTAAAGTAAACTGGGGCAGCCTGTATTTCTGAAAAAAGCATTCCAAAATCCCTTTTAAGTCATAAAAGTCAACCGCTTCCCGAGAACTATTCCAGCTTGGCTCTTCCCGCTGCCCCATTAAAGCAATTCCTAAATGCAATTCTTCATTGGCTAACTGAGCCTCTGGCTGAGGGAAGTACACATTAGCAATTTCAAAAACCCGCAGATTAGTCTCCCGGCGTTTATCATTAAAAGCTAAAGTCTCTAAAAGATGAAAAACCAGATTGGTGCGCATAACCGACTGCTCTTCCGTCAAAGGAAATAATAAGGAAATGCCTTCCTTTAAAGGATCCTTCGCAGCCAGGTGCAACTTTGACCCCACATCTTGACCATAAAAACTATAAGTAATAATTTCCGATAAACCAATTCCCTTGAAGAATTTGCGGCAGTCAAAAATATTTTGTTGTTTTGGAGTCCGCTGCCCGGTTTGTTTACTAACGGGGAAGGTGGCCGGAATCTGGTGATAGCCATGGAGACGGGCTACTTCTTCGGCGAGATCAGCCATATGCAAAATATCCGGCCGATAGGTGGGGACTGTTACCAAGAGCTCTTCTGCCCCGGTTCCTGCAACGCTAAAGTTGAGCCGTTCCAAATAGCCTTTGATCACCTCCACCGGGAGTTTAGTGCCTAACCAAGCATTAATTTTAGTGGTAGTAGTAGTAATCACTCGCGCCGCAACCGACTCGGGATAATGTTCTACATAACCTTTGGCTACCTTCCCCACTCCCAGTTCCTCGATAAGATGGACAGCCCGGTTTAAAGCATTAATAACGCCCTGAGGATCAATTCTTCTTTCGAAGCGATAGGAAGATTCCGTGCGCATTCCTAATTGCTTGGCTGTCTTTCGGATACTGACGGGATTAAAACAGGCTGCTTCCAATAAGATCTCTTTGGTTGCAGCAGTGACTTCACTACTGGCGCCCCCCATCACCCCGGCCACACATAAAGCGGCTTCAGGATCAGCAATTACTAGGCTCTCCTCTTGCAGATCACGTTCCAGGTCATCCAGGGTGACTAACTTTTCACCAGCCTGAGCCCGCCGTACCTTAATTTGGCCTTTGGCAATTCGTTCTAAATCAAAGGCATGCAGGGGTTGGTTATACTCTAACATCACGTAATTGGTGATATCTACCATGTTGTTAATAGGCCGTACTCCGGCGGCAATTAAGCACCGCTGCAGCCACCGGGGCGAAGGGGCTAACACTACCTCCGTCACCACCCGCGCCGCATAACGGGCACAGAGTTCGGGGGCCTGAATCTCTACTGCTGCTAAATTTTGTACGGGCGCCCCTTCTTCTTTTAAAACCAGCTCCGGATACTTAACTTCCGTTTCTAAAAGGGCCGCTACTTCCCGAGCCACACCCAGCATTCCCAAACAATCACCCCGATTAGGAGTTAACTCGAGAATTAAAATTTGATCAGTTGCCCCCAGCGCTGCCGCCACCGACGTCCCCGGGGCCACCTGGGCCTCAAAGTGCCAGACTCCGGCAGCTTCTTTGGCAAGCCCCAACTCGACTGCAGAACAGAGCATTCCTTGGGAGATCGCTCCTTTAAAAGAAACTTCGTTAATAACCTGGCCGTCGGGTAAGACTGCTCCCGGCAAGGCTACCGGAATTAAGTTACCCACAGCCACATTTTGGGCCGCGGTGATGATCTGTCTATCAGTCTTCTCTCCCAGATCCATTTTTAAAACCAATAAATTATCTGCTTGAGGATGTTTTTTGATCTCATTAATCTTGCCCACCACCATCTGGTGATACTGCTGGGCCTGATCTTCAATAAATTCTACCGGGATTCCTGCCATAGTCAGCTTTTCGGCCAACTCTGCCGCTGTTAAATTATCAATTGCCACATATTCTTGCAGCCACTCCAAGGAAACACGCATTTGCATCCACCTACCCTTCTAAAACTGTGCGAGCATTCGCAAATCATTCTCGTATAAAAGCCTAATATCGGTAATTCCATACTTTAACATAGCAATTCGTTCAATTCCCATTCCAAATGCAAAGCCGGAAACTTTGTCAGGATCATATTGAGCCATTTCCAAGACTACCGGATTAACTGAACCGGAGCCTAAAATCTCCAACCAACCAGTCCCTTTACAAACCCGGCAGCCCTTCCCCAAGCAACTACAAGAAACATCAACCTCGGCACTAGGCTCCGTAAAAGGAAAGAAGCTGGGCCGAAACCGGACTTGCCGCTCTGCCCCAAAAAGTTTCTTCAAAAACTGAATTATGACTCCCTTCAAATCCCCGAAGGTAATTCCTTCATCCACTACCAAGCCTTCCACCTGATGAAACATAGGTGAATGGGTGGCGTCAGAATCCCGGCGGTAAACCCGGCCCGGGGCAATTAAACGAATCGGATTAGGATGCAGCCGTTCCATGGCTCTAATCTGAATCGGCGAAGTATGGGGCCGGAGTAAAACCGTCTCCGGTTGAATATAAAAAGTATCCTGCATATCCCGGGCCGGATGGTCTTTGGGCAGATTTAAAGCCTCAAAACTATAATAATCACTCTCAATTTCCGGCCCTTCGGCAATAATAAAGCCCATTCCCAAAAAGAGTTCTTCGATCTCTTCCATTACCTCTTGGACCGGATGGGAATAGCCTTTTTGAGGTAGCCGCCCCGG
>JANQHU010000208.1 GCA_028282485.1 Bacillota bacterium | reverse complement strand
TGAGTATTTTCTAAGTAAGCGGTTAAAAAACTTTGTCAATATGAAGATTATATAAATCAGGATATTTTTTTCGATCATCTTTTGGAATTTTTAATTTTCTTCCTTACAATAATTTAATTATAGTATTTTTCAAACATTCCTTCTCTTATTAACAATTAATCCTGTAATATAGGTTGATAAAAAAATTAATCCAAAAGGAATCCATGTTCCCAAAAGACTTTTAAACATTTCAAAACTTTTTTCAAAAACCGGTGCAACAAGACCAGCATCCATAACAATTATAAAAAGCAAAAAAACAACTGCCGTTTGCATGGGGGTTGTAAAATTAAATTTTTTATAATAATACAGAGAAACTAAAAAAGCAAAAATTGGCGCTCCAATGGCATGTATTATCAACGTTAATTCCATAGTCGTAATAGCACGTCCTATTGCTATTGTTGCTCCACATAATACCCATAGAACAAAAGCATGTGCTAGCAGGGTAATAACTTTTTTAAGATTAAGTTTTTCCATATAAAACTTTTCCTTTCTTTATTTATTGATTATTATTTTATCATCATCATCCTTACTTTGAAAATAAAAAAGTTTAATTAGGTTTTAGACAGAAAAAAAACGGTTATTCTTGATTAATGAATAACCGCATCGAGGAATCGATTGAACTTTTTCCAAGCATCAACTTGATGATGCTTTTTTTGTTTTCGAAACAAATCGCCACTACAATATGGACAGTACTGTACCGTATAGTGTAGTTGACCATGGCAATCTGGACATTTTCTCATTATGATCACCTCCTATAGTTGTTTGTAGGACTAAATTAGTCCCTGAGGAACATTTTTTGTCCCTCTGCTCATTTTTATTATATACCTATTCTTCCGAAAATGCAACTAGGTTCTTAGCAAAATTATTAAATATTTCATATCCTGTAGTAAAAGGAGGTGCCCGAGCCATGTCCGTCAGGAAGTTTCGAAAGAAATGTTTTTCAATTATGACCTGGAATATTTATTTTGGAGCAGATCTCACCCCTCTGATTAATACCACTCCCGAAGAAGTGCCCGAGATAATGACCGAAATCTATCAGCAAGTTCAGCAGACAGATTTCCCAGCCAGAGCGCGGTCGATAGCCAAACAAATTTGGGAAACAAAACCGGATCTCATTGGCCTGCATGAGGTGGCGCTATGGACAGTACAATCACCCACAACCAAAAATGTAATCAGCTTTTTAATGATTCTCCTAAAAAACCTCAGAAAACTTGGTTTAGACTATTGTGTAGTGGCTGTAAATAAAAATTTCAGAAAAAAATTGCCCAGCAGTACCGGGGAACTAATTGGTTTATTAGATCGAGATGTGATTCTCGCGCGTCAAAAATTACCCTGGAAATTTTCCAATATTCAAAAAAAGAACTTTGCTACTAATTTAGTAGTTCCGATTGGCAATGAACCTTTTACCGTTTTAAGAGGCTGGTCCTCGGTCGATGTCTGCTTTAATGGTAAGAAGTTTCGATTAGTCAATACCCATCTTGAGGGAAACTCCACAGAAATACAAGTAGCTCAAGTAACTGAATTATTAAAAGGGCCCGCCGTAACCGACTTGCCCCTCATTTTCATAGGTGACTTTAACTCCAATGCCAATGGTCGCGAAACCCCAACATACGATATCCTGATTAATGCCGGGTTTACAGATGCTTGGCCTATTGCCGGCCAAGGTTCGGGATTTACGGCTTTTCAAGCCCGGAATTTACGAAATCCCCTTTCTACTTTAAGTAAAAGAATTGATTTAATTCTTTTTCGAGATAACTTTCGGGTGAAGCAAGGCTATACTGTTGGCGATCAGCAAAAAGATCGAACTCTCTCGGGGCTATGGCCATCAGACCATGGGGGAGTTGGGGCAATTCTCAAATAAATATTAACATAAAGATTAAAAAGATCTTACTTTTCTACAAAAATATTCGCTGGCTAAAGTTTCTACCGCATTAATTTTTTCGATACAAAACCCAGCTCTTTCAATCAAGCCGCGAAGAATCCAATCAAATGTACTATACTCATCTTTAATATGAACCTTAATTTCACTAATAAATTCTTCACTAAAGCTCTTTGATAATTCATTAATCATTGTATCTGTTTTTTTTACATAGTCAGTCTCAAACTTAAAAATCAGATCAGTCAAGAAAAAGACTCCGTCCATTTTTAACATCTTATTAATATTTAATAACGCAGCCTGTTTCCAATAATCTGGCAAATGGTGAAATGCCCACTTCGAAAAAACCAGATCAACTTCTGTGTTTAATTGAAACTGTAGAAATCCAGAATTACAAAATTCGATATTTTCAATTCCTTTAACTTTTGCTTTCGATTTCGCAATATGTAACATTTCTTTAGAAACATCGACTGCATAAACTTTTTTGAAATATTTGGCTGCATGGATAGCAAAAGCACCTGTCCCACACCCTATATCAATTACTGTTGAATTCTCCGGGTTTTTAAAGCCACATCCATCAATAATCAATTTAGCTTCGTTCTCATAATCTCGAAAGCTTTCCATTTGGTCATCATAAATTTCTGCATTTTCTTTTTGTGAATAGTCAACACCTACATGCTTAAATTCATTATAGATCCAATCCTTCATTTTTCATCCTTTCTTAACTATATACTTAATTAAGTTTATACTATAAATAGACATTTGTAAACTTTTATATTTCTGAAACATTGACATATTTATTAAACTTCGTGCCCGCCGCAGTTTCCCTGATGCTGGTGTTGACGACAGACCCTAGCAGTGGATACCAAACTACCTTCTAAAAACTGCTGCACTACTTTTTTGATTTCCCCAGTAGCTCCGGTAATTACTTCTATTCCTTTCTCATTAAAAATCTCGATGGCTCCACTACCCATTCCACCGGAAATAATCACCTTAATACCTAATTCATTTAAATAATTTGGTATGAAACCCGGCCGATGTCCAGGATTATTAACAAATTGGGTATCTGTAATTTCTTCTTCTGTCACTGTAAAAAAGGTAAATCCTTCACAATGGCCGAAATGCCCGGCTACCATCTTTCCTTCACTAGCAACTGCAATTTTTTTCATTAGTTTTTCTCCTCTCTATCCGCAATACTTTCTTAGTTCAATTAATTCAATATTTAACCGTTACTTTCTATTTGGGTTTCTAACAGCTGATAAATCTGGGGAAATTTTTTTTTGATATTCAAGGGCCTTAAATTTTTACCAGTCCAAGCATGAGTAGTGCTCCCGGTAGCTAATAACTTTTGAGTTGCTTGATTATAAACTTCATAGGCAAACTTGATTCGGACACAGCTAAGTTTGACAATACGGGTTCTCAGTAAAATCTCATCTTCGTACCGGGCTGGATTTTTAAAATGACACTCCACACCTGCCAGTGGTAACAGAAGCCCCTCTGCTTCTAATCTTGAATTTTTTATTTCTAATTTTGCAAAAAACTCGGTTCGCCCCATTTCAAACCAAATGGGATAATTAGCATGATGAATAATCCCCATTTGGTCGGTTTCCGCATATCTGGTTTTAAAATAAGTGTTGATTACCATGGGTTACTTATCTATTCCTTTCTCTTCTTTTAGTAAATATCGGGCTACTTCTTGCCAGATTTCTTTAATACTCCCAGCGGCCGGGCTTGCTTCATCAGTAACTATAGTCTGCCCGCTATTAATAGCTGTTATCACTCTTGGATCAAAAGGAATCTTCCCGACTAGCGAAATTTTTTCCTGCTGACAATACTCCATAATTTGGTTTGTTTTCCCTTGGTTCAGATCATATTTATTAATACAGGCCAATACAGGAACTTCAAACCTTTGTACCGTTTTAAGGATTCGTTTGAGATCGTGGATCCCAGAGAGAGTTGGTTCGGTCACTAGTAATACTAAATCAACCCCTGTTATTGAAGCAATTACCGGGCAACCGATCCCGGGGGAGCCATCTATGATGATTAATTCTTCTCCCTCCAGCTGTTTTAATAAATTCTTGCGCACTTCAGTAACTAATTTTCCCGAAGCTCCATTGCCTATTTTCAACCTTGCTGTCGAAAAAATCTCTCGGTTTACTCTAGCGAGACTAGTCCATCCAGTAGTATTATCCGCCAATCTAATTGCCGGGTTTCCTTCTTGATCACGACTAGGACAAAAAGCCTCGCAAACCCCACACCCCTCGCATTCATAAGGAAAAATACGACCACCTTGGATGGCCCCAAAACGGCATAATTTTTCACATTTACCACAATTAAGGCATTGCTCTTCCTTTCTAACCGCTTTTGGATAGCCCAAAAAAGGTTTTCGCTCGATCAACTCTTCTTGTCTATCATATAATAAATTAAGATTTGGAGCATCTACATCACAATCCGCAAATGCTTTATTGTAGGCCAAGGTAATGAATCCGCTTACTATGGTTGTTTTACCGGTACCACCTTTACCACTTAATACTACTAATTGTTTCACGAAATACTCGCCTCCTTTTTAACCAAGTCGAGTATTTTTCGGAAAAGATGCCAGTACTTTTCTCCTAGAGCTGCTGCTATTTTTCCTTGAGAATTAATCACTGCTAAATTATTATTAAATGGGATTCTGGCTAAGACCGCTAAATTATTAATTCTACAAAAATCAGCCACCAATTGCCTGCCTACCGCATCGGATAAATCCTTATTCACAACTAAACCACAAGGTTTATGATAGATTTTTACCAACTCATAAACCAAGGCCAGATTATCCATCCCAAATAAAGTCGGTTCTGCCACTAACAAACAAAAATCTGCGTCTTTAATACTTTCCATTACTGTACAGGCACTTCCTGGAGGTGAATCAATAATAATAGTCTCTTTTGGGGGTAGCTCGTTTAATAATTCACGAATTACGGGAACCCCACTGGCTTCCCCCAGATCTAAAATTCCAGTTTTGGTAATAATCTTACCTACCCGACCATATTCAATACTCCCTAGCTCCCGTCTCTGCTCCACAATTGCTTGCCGGGGACAAAGAAGGTGACAACCACCACAGGAATGGCAGGTTTCCGGAAAAAACATTATTTTACCTTTAATAATCGCTAAAGAGTTAAACTTACAGAAGGAGGCACACAAACCACAACCTACACATTTCTCCAAGTCAATTACCGGAATTAATACCGCGACCCTTCTCTTTTGCTCCAGCTGTGGCCTGAAAAACAAGTGCCCGTTGGGTTCTTCCACATCACAATCAATATATAAGGACTTTTCTGCCACATAGGCTAAATTAACTGCCACAAAAGTCTTTCCTGTGCCACCCTTGCCACTTATTACTGCAATTTTCATGAATCATTTGCCTCCGTGATAATGGCCTTGATGAATCGCCACCAGTTCCGTTAACTCTCCCATTTGATATTTCCTAATCGCTTCCCAAATACTTCCAGAAATAGCCTTGATAATTTTAATTTGAGCAGCTTTTAAAACCGCTGCAGCATTTTCTCCACACCGAAAAGTAATTACCACTTCCGCCTCATTGTTGACAATTGCTTCTGCGGCTTTAATCCCTGCTCCGCCTTGAGCGCTAACTGCTTGATTTTCAATTACTGAAAATTCCATCGTCTCACTATCCACTACTACAAAATAAGAAGCACGCCCAAAGGAGGGGCTAACCTCACTCTCTAAACTCTTTCCTGCTGCTGGAATAGCTAATTTCATTCTACATCACCCTTTTTAAATAAATATATCAATAAAAAATATTAAAATAGTTCAATATTTTTTTTGATGTTTTCGTTAAATAAATTTACCGATTACACCCTTGACATTCCCGACATTTTTGGACCATCTCGCAAGAACTACACAGTTCCGCCTTATCCAGCGGTTTTAAACAATAAGTACTCTCCAGCTTCCAGCAAGGTTTAGCTTCATTTACTAGAGTGGTACTATTTTTTATCGCTCCACCTTTACAGTGCCTCTGGTACCAACAGGGATACATCAGGATTAGATGTTTAACTCCAGCCAGATTTAAACCCTTGTTATCTAAGAGATCTTTAATAAACTTAAGTCGCAAAAGATCATTATTAGAATATTTTCTCTGGTAACCGGCTCGATCTGGTCGAATCAGTTCGTGACGCTCCCAGACTCGCAAGGTTTCCGGATGCTCATTTAATAATTTAGCCACCGTACCTATGGTATACATCCCTTGTTCTTCATCAACAAACAAACCAAGTCCACCATTCGTTAATGTACTTAAAAATTATTTCTAAAAAAATTATACAATAGCACATAGCTTATTTCAATACTTTTTTTGAAGTTTTTTGTTAAACAAATTTGTAACATTTTTTAATCAATCTCCACTTTCGTAAAACTCCTTATGCCAATAACCTTCACTAATAAATTCTTGCCAGTTTTCGGCATTAGCCAAAAGCGGTTCTAATATTTGCTCCAAATCGTCAAGCTTCCCGGTCTCTTTTAGAGAAAGCCTAATTCCCTTGCCAATCAGGGCAATCTCCGCTATTCTTTTTAAATAGGTCTGTTCTCCCAATTTTTGATTTAGATCTTTACCTAACCAAAGAGTTTCGGCAATGCCCCGTAAGAATCTCCTACTCCATCTTTGGGAAATATGGGAGGTATGAATCCCACAAATATCTTCATAAATTGTATTATGAGACCCAGGATCTCCCGGGGGATATGCCCATCGAGCCATCATCCCTTGAATCCCATTAGTTTCAGCCATTAAGCGATCCACTAGTAGTGTTAATCTGCGTTCGGCTTTTTGGTCCCACTCCTTATTATTAGCAGCATTTAACCAAAAAAGCACCTGGGGAGCAGTCTGATCCCCCAGCGGCAACCGCTGTTCGTAAGTTGAGGTATTAAATAAACCAAAACCACTAGTATGATTCATTTCATAAAAACTATTAAATATTTCTTGAGGATTACTAAAATTAGTTAAACTCATTTTAAAATTAACGCAAGAAGTAAAACTCCAAGTATAATCTTGCCATTGCTTGCTTTTAGCTAGCCTTTTAGCCTTTAAATGCTTAATTTTGGCTACCTGCTCCCCCGGCATGGTTAAAGAGACCTCATATAAACCTTTTTGATCCGGCGCAATTACCTCATGCCATTCTTCAAATAATTCCCGAATTACATCCCTAGTAATCTTATTTAGTACCACCAAAGCAAATAATATATGGGGTTGATTTAAAGCCCGTAATTGGGGATAGATACTATTACTATTTAAGGCTTTAAGAGGTCGCCGCAATTTGGGAATAGTCATAATCTTGGTTTGAAACAAGACTTTTCCGGCTTCGGGATTTACTTCAGGCACTAAGGCCACATTCAGTTCCGTTTCCCCGCTACCAACCATCGTCCCGCGGACAAATAAATTTAATTGATTATCAAACCAAGTGTCTATTCTATCTTTAATCTGCTCCTGATAATAAAAACCCGGTTGACTTCGGCCTAATACATAAACAAATCCGGAGGGTAGTTTGAGTTTGGGATAATTTATTATTAATAAAGGCTCTTTGGCACTACCCTGGGGGAGATCTTCTTTTTCAATAATCCCGGTAAATTGATTTCGCTCTTCTTTACCAAAAAACAGCTGCAACTTTAAATCTCCCACTAATTCTTCCGAAACAGCAGAACCCCAGATAATAATTCGCAATCCTTGAGCCGATCCGCCATAA
>JANQHU010000194.1 GCA_028282485.1 Bacillota bacterium | reverse complement strand
AACGGTTTCGTTGTTTTCCCGGCCGAGCCCGAGGTAGCCGACTGAGTTAGTGGAAAAAGTCGGCAGTTTTAGTTCTTCCAAAAGAAAACGGGCAATTTCTGGGAGTGAGGCTACATTAAAACGATTAATGGTGACCCGTACCGCTACTTTGATTCCCGCCTGGCGAAGATGGGCCAGCCCTTGTAAGGCCCGGTCAAAAGTGCCTTGACCCCGGGAAGCTTCGTGTATTTTCGGGGTAGCCCCATCGAGAGAAATTTGTATCAGGTTACAGCGGTGGGTGTCTGCAATAAATTTAGCAAAAGCAGCATCAATCAGCGTCCCATTACTCAAAAGATTAAACCGCATTTGATTGGCCACAATTCCTTCGATGATGGTGGGAAGCTGGGGATAACTTAAGGGTTCGCCCCCACTTAAGGTTACCGCCATGACGGCGTTTTGTTGCAATTCCTGAAAGAAGTGAAGCCACTCTGCGGCTGGTAAATTTTCCTTAGTATCGGTCGGACTGGAATAATGGCTACAGTAATGGCATTGGAGATTGCAATGAGCAGTAATACTAATATTTATCTCCCGAGGAGTTTTCATTAACACTTTTGCGGCGACCCCTTTCCTTGCCAGCAGGCTTATATCAGAAAGCGCTAATTAGCTGACTTTTTCAGCTAAATTATTAGTTAATAATTGATCAATAAAAGTAGTAACTTCTTTTTGGGCTTCGGGAGGTAGCGGTTCATAAGTAGTCTGAATGGTGGCTAATAGGTGATCTAGTTGACAGCTTTGAGCAAGTTTTTGACAAATAAAATGAGAAACCGGATTCAAAACAAAAGTAGCACCGTTTTTGGGATTATAAAGTAAAGCATAATTGTCGGTCTCTTCTCGGATCACCAAATGAGATTTTAGTTTGATTTCCATGGCTTCCTCCAAAATTACTAATTTTAATTAAATAATGATTTTTTAAAATGTCAGAGAAATTATGATAATAACAAAAAGTCTTTTAAAAACATTTTCGGCAAAAAAAAGGTTTACTTTAATATTTTTTAGGCAGAGAAAGAAGAATTTTAAAAGCAAATTGACGAAAATACCCAACTTGATATATACTTAAGAAGAAATTATATTATCTGGAGGTATTGTTTTCATGAAATTAATTAAACCAGTTCAGCAAGGGAATTTAGCAGCAACCGTAAAAACAGGTGGTTGTGGGGAATGTAAGAATTCTTGTCAATCCGCTTGTAAGACTTCTTGTACTGTAGGTAATCAAGTTTGTCAAAAATAAATTTTTTGTAAAATAACATTAGCCCTGAAATCTTAATGAGAGCCATAGCGTAATTGCGTGGCCTTAATTTTTGGGGGAGATTATTAATTATTGTTTGCAATAGGAGAGATTTGCGTGAAAAATTGGCATGTTTTTAGGGCACTACAGCATTGTTTTTTATTTGATGTTATCTCTAATTCTTTATTCATGATTGAGGAGCCTGTTTATAATTATTTGTTAGGGTATCCTATAGCTACTGAAGTTTTGGCTCAAGTTAAGGCGGATTTAGCAGAGTTGCAAGAGCAAGGTTATTTACAAGAAGAGCCGGAAGCGGAGCCGGAATTGAAGCGGGAGGCTAGTTTGAAAGCCTTATGTCTGCATATTGCCCACGATTGCAATTTGCGTTGTCGCTATTGTTTTGCCGCCGAAGGCCATTTTGGTGGTCAAAAAGAATTAATGCCATTTGCAGTAGGCCAAGCAGCCATCGATCTACTTTTGCATAATTCTAGTGATCGGGAGCAATTAGAAGTGGATTTTTTTGGGGGAGAACCTTTAATTAATTTTGAAGTAGTGAAA
>JANQHU010000158.1 GCA_028282485.1 Bacillota bacterium | reverse complement strand
ATCGACGTGTCCAATGGTTCCAATATTTACGTGGGGCTTAGTACGTTCAAATTTTTGTTTTGCCATTTTTTAGTTCCTCCTCACACTTTTTATTAATTTAGTTGGTTTTTTCTATTATTTCTTTAGCAATATTATTAGGTACTTCATCGTAATGAGAAAAATGCATTGCATAGTTAGCCCGACCCTGAGAGATAGAACGAATAGAGGTCGCATATCCAAACATTTCGGATAACGGTACAAAACCTCTTACCACTTGTGCTCCCGCCCGGGCTTCCATTCCTTCAATCCGTCCGCGACGAGAATTGAAATCCCCCATTACGTCTCCCATATATTCTTCCGGCGTTACTATTTCTACTCTCATAATAGGTTCTAATAATACCGGAGCAGCTTTTTTAGCTCCATCTTTAAAAGCCATCGCGCCAGCGATTTTAAAGGCCATTTCTGAGGAGTCGACTTCATGGTATGAACCATCAAAAATCACTGCTTTGAGATCCACTACCGGATAACCAGCCATTACCCCGCTCTGCATTGCCTCTTTAATTCCAGTTTCGACGGCCGGGACATACTCTCTGGGGACAACTCCACCCACAATTTTATTTTCAAATTGAAAGCCTTCGCCCGGCTCTAAGGGTATTAACTCCAACCAGACATGCCCGTATTGACCACGACCACCCGACTGCCTGACAAACTTTCCTTCGATTTTGGTTTGTTTCCGGATTGTTTCACGATAGGCCACTTGTGGTTTACCAATATTAGCTTCCACCTTAAACTCTCGCAATAAGCGATCAACAATAATCTCTAAATGCAGTTCTCCCATACCGGAAATTATTGTTTGGCCAGTCTCGGTATCCGTTCGAACTCTAAACGTAGGATCTTCTTCTGCTAATCTTCCGAGGGACAAGCCCAGTTTATCTTGATCGGCTTTAGTTTTAGGCTCGATGGCAATATCTATAACCGGCTCCGGAAATTCCATTGATTCTAACAAAATTACATCTTTTTCATCACATAAGGTATCCCCGGTAGTTGTGTCTTTCAACCCAACAACAGCAGCAATATCACCAGTACTTACTTGATCCATTTCCTCTCGGTGATTGGCATGCATCTTCAGAATTCTACCAACTCGCTCCCGCTTGTTTTTGGTAGAGTTTAAAACATACGAACCACTCTTTAACGTTCCGGAATAAACGCGAAAGAAAGCTAATTTGCCCACATAAGGATCAGCCATGATTTTAAAAGCAAGGGCCGAAAAGGGTTCATTGTCATCCGCTTTACGTTCGTATTCTTCCTCTTCTCCAGGAACGACACCCTTTATAGCTGGCAAATCTAAGGGCGATGGCAAATATTCGACTACTGCATCCAACAACATCTGCACTCCCTTATTTTTGAAGGCCGAACCACACAAAACCGGAGTTATTTTAGTTGATAAGGCACCATTACGAATTGCTGCTTTAATTTCGTCAATCGTAATTTCTTCGCCCTCTAAATATTTCATCATTAAATCTTCATCAACTTCAGCTAATGCTTCAATTAATTTAACATGATACTCTTCAACCAACTCAACCATATCAGCCGGAATAGCACTTTCTTCGCTCTGGGTACCCAAATCATCTACATAAATTATCGCTTTTTTAGTAACTAAATCAATTATTCCCGAAAAATTATCCTCCGCACCAACCGGTATCTGGATGGCTACAGGATTAGCACCCAAACGAGTCCGAATCATTTCCAATCCTCTGAAAAAATCCGCCCCCACTCGGTCCATTTTATTAACGAAAGCAATTCTCGGAACACCGTATTTATCAGCCTGTCGCCACACCGTCTCCGACTGAGGCTCAACGCCACCAACGGAACAAAAAACAGCTACTGCCCCATCCAAAACTCGCAACGAACGCTCTACTTCAACTGTGAAATCCACGTGACCGGGCGTG
>JANQHU010000111.1 GCA_028282485.1 Bacillota bacterium | reverse complement strand
TGCTTGGTGTTCACTACTGCCGGGCAGGGCTACCTCTAGTTCCGCCAGCTGACGCGCTTTTGCTTGATCTTCTTTTATTTGAGGGTTAAGTTCGGGATGGGTAGCGAAGATGCGGCTTACTTTATTTTTAAAAAGTCTCTTTTGATAAGGGTAAGAACGATAACCGGAAGCTAATAATAACTCTCCCTGATTTTGCTCATTGATAAAGGCAAAAAGATTTTCTAAAGGCTTCATAATACTCGATTTGATTAAGATACCTTTCCTGGAAGTAATGGGTAGCAGAGGATCGCTAGGCAGAATTTCTGTTAAATTAGATAATTGGTAATCCGCCTGCAAGAGATGATTCCGGTCAATGATCATTAAGGTCTCCGGCTCATGTGGCAGCCTTTGTAACCGGAAGTTTCCTTTGCTTAAAATTCCTTTGAGCTTTACCGGATCTACTGGTTTAATGGGAGCAAGCATCATCTCTTTAATATGATCTAAGGTAATTAAGGAGGGGGCACTGGCCCAAAGTAGAATCTGCTTGACCAAGAGACAAGAGCAGAACAGTGATATGAAGATAATGCTGAGAAACGATAATGTAGTTCTTTTTTTAAACATTCTTGTATTCCTTTAAATCACAAAATAGTTTTATTTGAAAAATAGCATGAAATTGATAAACTGTCAAGGGGAAAAGATTATTACAAAAGGATTTTTCCCGAGACATATGGAATACTTAAATGTAATAATGAATAGATAACCTTGAAATGAGTTGTTAATCTAGTGTTAAAACTTTATATAAAGGGGGGGGGAAGATGAAAAACGAAGTCATAACTAAGGAAAGTTTAGCTCCTAAAATTGTTAAATTAATAATTTCGGCTCCTGAAATTGCGGCTAAGGCGGAACCGGGCCATTTTGTAGTAGTTCGTTTAGATGAAACTGCCGAACGAATTCCGTTAACCCTGGCTGATTTTGAACCCAATCAGGGAACGATTACTCTAATTATTCAAGAAATTGGCCAAAGTACCGCCAAAATTAATCAGATGAAAGTGGGAGATTCTTTTTTAGATATTTTAGGTCCTCTAGGAACACCTTACCCGGTGCAGGGTAGCAAAAGAGTGGTAGGAATAGCCGGCGGCTTAGGAGCCGCCCCTTTATACCCCAAATTGAAAGCTTTAAAGAAAAAGGGAAATGAAATTATTACCATTTTGGGAGCGTTACGGCAGGATCTCTTAATCTACGAAGCCGAATTAAGAGCGGTTAGCGAACAGTTGATAATCACCACGGATGATGGTAGTTACGGGCAGCAAGGTTTAGTAACTAAGCCGCTGGAAGAGATTTTGAAAACAAAGCAGGTAGATGAAGTGCTTGCTATTGGGCCGCTACCCATGATGGAAGCTTGTTGCCAAATTACTAAGCAATTTGGAATAAAGACCTTAGTCAGCTTAAATGCGGTGATGGTGGATGGCACCGGCATGTGTGGCGGTTGCCGCGTGAAGATTAATGGCGAAAATAAGTTTTGTTGTGTGGACGGGCCGACTTTTGACGGCTTGGCGGTTGATTTTAATGAATTGCGCCACCGGCAACGATACTATCAGGCGGAAGAAAGAGCAGCTTATCAGACAGAGCAGGGTGCGAAGGAGAGTTGTCGATGTCGCGTCAATTAATGCCGAAGCAAGAGCCGAAAGACCGTCGTCATAATTTTCACGAAGTAGCTTTAGGATATACTAAGGACCAGGCTTTAGCCGAGGCCCAGCGTTGTTTGAACTGCCGCCAAGCCTTTTGTACCAGAGGTTGCCCGGTGGAGATTGATATCCCGGGGTTTATTGCGGAGATCAAAAAAGAAAATTTTCAGCAAGCCGAGAAAATCATTAAAGCTAAAAATAGTTTACCAGCTATTTGTGGGCGGGTCTGTCCCCAAGAATCCCAGTGTGAAAAAGAGTGTATTTTAGGAAGAAAAGGGGAGCCGGTAGCCATTGGTAGTCTGGAGCGGTTTGTTGCTGACTGGGAATACAAGCCTCCATTAACTGAAAAACCTACTATCTCCCCCCAAAATTATAGAGTAGCAGTGATTGGTTCGGGGCCAGCCGGACTTACGGCAGCAGCCGACCTGGCCTGTCAAGGGTTTCAGGTAACTCTTTTAGAAGCTCTCCATGCCGCGGGAGGTGTTTTGCATTATGGGATACCGGAATTTCGGTTACCCAAAAAAATTGTCGCACAAGAAATTGCTTATGTGCAGAGCCTGGGCGTTGAGCTCCAAACCAGTGTTTTAGTGGGACGAACCATTACTATTAAAGAGCTGTTAGAGAATGGTTATGCTGCGATTTTTATTAGTAGTGGGGCAGGTTTACCCTATTTTTTGAATATTCCGGGGGAAAATCTCAATGGGGTTTATGCTGCTAATGAGTTTTTAACTCGAGTAAATCTGATGAAAGCCTACCAGTTTCCTAAATACGAAACCCCGGTTCGTTTAGGCAAACGAGTCGCAGTAGTGGGAGCGGGCAACGTGGCCATGGACGCCGCCAGAACTGCTTTGCGGCTTGGGGCAGAAGAAGTTACGATTGTCTATCGGCGTTCTCTAGCCGAAATGCCGGCTCGTTTGGAAGAAATCGAGAATGCCCAAGAAGAAGGGATTAGGTTTCGTTTATTAACTAACCCAATTGCAATTAATGGTAATGACCGCGGGCAAGTAACCGGAATGCAGTGTGTTGCCATGGCTTTAGGGGAACCCGACTCCAGTGGGCGCCAGCGGCCGGAGCCAGTTCCTAATTCGGAATTTTCTTTGGCAGTTGATAATGTGATTGTAGCCATTGGACAAGGGCCTAATCCAGTATTGTTGCAAACGACGCCGGAGCTAAAGTTGAATAAACAGGGGTACATTCAAGTGGATCCGGAAACCATGGCGACCAGTATTCCCGGAGTCTACGCCGGGGGGGATATTGTCACCGGCGCCGCAACGGTAATTGCTGCCATGGGGGCGGCCAAAAAAGCCGCTCGGCAAATTGCTATTTATTGCAATAATCAAGCTGCCGAAAGTAAAGTAGTAAAATAAATTAAATATTTTATTGTAGATTATGAATTTGTGGAGGTTATGTTTAAAGAAATGAGTAAAAATATTAGACTGGATTTATCAAAAGCAAGACCGTATTTACAAGAAGAAGAATTAGCAATGATGGCTGGCCAAGTCGCGGAGGCCCACAATATGCTCCATCATAAAACTGGCCCGGGTAAGGATTTTTTGGGTTGGGTTGATCTCCCGGCGCAATATGATCGTGACGAGCTTAAAGCAGTTCAGGAAGCGGCCCTAAAAATTCAACAACAAGCTGAAGTTTTAGTGGTTGTCGGAATTGGCGGCTCTTACTTAGGGGCCAGGGCGGCTATTGAGCTTTTAAACCATTCTTTTGGCAATTATTTAAGCAAAGAAAAAAGCAAGTATCCCCAAATCGTCTATATCGGACAAACTATTAGCCCGGTTTATACAGCTGAAATATTGGAATTTCTAGCTGAGAAAGATTTTGCGGTAAATGTGATCTCCAAATCGGGAACTACCACCGAGCCAGCCATTGCTTTTCGCTTGATCCGCGAGCTCTTAGTAAAAAAATATGGGGAAAAGGGAGCCAGAGAACGAATTTACGCTACTACCGACCGAAAGCGGGGGGCCCTCAAACAGTTAGCCGAGTCAGAAGGCTATCCCCAGTTTGTGATTCCGGATGATGTAGGAGGACGGTACTCGGTTTTAACTCCGGTGGGGTTACTACCAATTGCCGTGAGTGGAATCGATATTCAAGAGATTATGGCAGGGGCAGGGGATGGTTATCAAGAATACCAAATACCAGAGTTAGCTGCTAATCCGGCTTATCAGTATGCTGCCGGCCGGCTAGCCTTGTATCGTAAAGGCCGCTTAATTGAAATCTTAATTAATTATGAACCAGGGTTGCACTATTTTGCGGAATGGTGGAAACAGTTGTACGGCGAGAGTGAAGGAAAGCATAAT
>JANQHU010000108.1 GCA_028282485.1 Bacillota bacterium | reverse complement strand
CGGGAAGCAATGTTGAAGAGCTTGAAAAAGGGAGATAAAGTAGTTACTAACGGCGGAATTCACGGCGAAATTACAGAATTTGACGGTGAAGATATTAAGCTACGGGTTTCCGATAAAGTGGAAATGAAATTTCTTCGGAGTGCTATTGTTCAGGTAACTGGGTCGAAAGAGAGTTAAGATCTTTTTGTTTTAAACAAAAGTATCCCTAAAAACCATTGGTTTTTAGGGATACTTTTTTAAATTTATTTGATTGGTACGATTTTTTTAGCAAACTGCTAAAAGCTCTTCTTTAATAACTTCCACAGAATTAACATATTCAAGATTGAGACTTTTGGCAACTGCTTCGCAAGTAACATGGCCTTTATAAACATTTAAACCTTCTAAGAGAGTCGGATCATTTAACATGGCTACTTCTGGTCCAGAATTGGCAATTTTTTGTATATAAGGGAGAGTTACCGAGTTTAAAGCATAAGTTGAAGTTCGG
Source organism: Bacillota bacterium (assembly GCA_028282485.1). Taxonomy (GTDB): domain Bacteria; phylum Bacillota; class UBA4882; order UBA8346; family UBA8346; genus JANQHU01. Next base: position 8,235 of record JANQHU010000108.1, on the reverse strand, counting down.
GGGACAGCTCCTGGCATATTGGCAACAGAATAATGGATCACCCCGTGTTTTTCGTAACAGGGTTCATCATGAGTGGTAACCCGGTCAATCGTTTCGATAGAACCTCCTTGATCGATGGCAACATCGACGATCACAGAACCTTTCTTCATGGTTTTTACCATTGCTTCAGTAACGGTTTTAGGTGCTTTTTCTCCGGCAATTAAGACTGCCCCGATTAAGAGGTCCGCACTTTTAACTGCTTGAGCAACGTTATAATCATTATAAAAGATAGTATTCACTCTTCCTGTGAAAATATCATCTAGATAGGTTAATCGGTTTTTGTTAATATCCATAATGGTTACTTTAGCACCTAAACCAACCGCCATTTTGGCTGCATTAATACCAACAACCCCGCCCCCAATAATAACTACTTCAGCCGGAAGAACACCAGGAACTCCGCCTAATAAAATACCGGATCCTCCGTTGTATTTTTGAAGCATTGTTGCCCCGATTTGAGTTGAAAGCCTGCCAGCAACTTCGCTCATGGGCGCCAGTAAAGGTAAGGTCCCGTTAGCCAATTTAACAGTTTCGTAAGCGATAGCCGTGACTTTTTTTTGGGCTAAAGCGGTTACTAGACTAGGAACAGCGGCAAGATGCAGATAAGTAAATAAGGTTTGGCCTTCTTTAAATAAGTCATACTCACTTTCTAATGGTTCTTTAACTTTTACAATAGTATCGGCATTGTTGAAAATTTCAATATTTGAATCATAGATTTTTGCACCAACATTAATATAGTCCTCATCTGTGATCCCGCTTCCTACACCTGCATTTTTTTCAATAATGACAGTATGGCCTTCCTTCACTAGTTGTTGCACTCCGGCTGGAGTAATTGCTACCCGATTTTCGTTGTTTTTAATTTCTTTTGGGACACCAATAATCATTTTAAATGACCTCCTAAACTAATTTTATTTGATAAATTATTTGTGAAAAAAAGTAAAAAGTTATGGCTGTGTTATACAAATTATTTTATGTTATAATTGTAACATTTACCACAAAAATTTCAATAGAAAGGGAATTGTTTCGAATATATTTCTAATAAATGTTAAAAACACAGTAATTTTTTCGAAAAAACAAATTATAATTCTATTAAAATAGAAAAATTTTTTCATACAAACTGACATTTGTGTCAATTATTTTAAGTTCAATTAACATAAACATAACATTTGAAAAGAGAATTTTTTTAAATTGAAGTAAAATTAGTTTTAAGAAGGGGGGTTACAACGTTGAAGGGTTGCAATACTATAGTTCTTGCTCATCTGGGGATATGGAGTGTTTGTTTTTGAGGGTTGAAAGAGCAACAATGGTCTTAGTTTTTTGGACTCCGGGAATGGTTTTGATTTTGTTTAATAATTTTTCTAAAGTAAAAGTTCCTTCGGTAATTATTTTTAAAACATAATCAAAATCTCCTGCCAGATAATGGCATTCTAAAACATCATCCGCTTCTTGAACTATATTGATAAAATTATCGGTATATTTAGGATTTTGGAGGCTGATAAACATAAGGGCAGTAAGATTTTTTTTAAAATAGCTCGGATTAATAATAGCGGTGTATTGTTTGATTATACCTGAGGAATCAAGTTTTTTTAATCTTTCACTAACCGCAGAAATCGAAAGGTTAATACTGTTACTAATCTCCGATACGGTAATGCGAGAGTTGTTTTGTAAAAGTTTAATAATGGCAATGTCAATGTTATTCATGATTAGAACCTCGTAATAATATAGAATAAATACAAAAATTATTTACAGCAATACTTAATTAGTACTATTTTAACAAATGAACTCTTATTTTTAAATGGTAAACTATAAATTAATTGTAAAAAAACCAGTGTATTTAAGAAAAAATAATAGTTTTTAAATAAATATCTAAAAGCGTGAAATTTTCATTTGCCTTTTTAAGACTATTTTGGTATAATAATTAAGTCCGTGAAATATGGAACCTTTTTTCTCAAACAATTAATCGGTTAATCGGTTAAATTGATTGAGAAATTAGCAGCATTTATGCAGGGGGGAACAATTTAAAAATGAAGACATTTATGGCAAAGGCTGATGATGTACAACGCAAATGGTATGTTGTCGACGCCGAAGGAAAGACCTTAGGACGGTTAGCATCTGTAGTCGCATCTATTTTAAGAGGGAAACACAAACCGATTTTTACTCCTAATGTTGATTGTGGCGATCATGTAATTATTATTAATGCAGAAAAAATTGTCCTAACAGGGAAAAAAGCAGTACAAAAGATTCATTACAGACATTCTTTGTATCCGGGTGGTTTAAAATCCATCCCTTATGGAAAACTATTAAAGGAAAAACCGGAGTATGCTTTAACAAAGACTATCTGGGGAATGCTGCCTCATAATCGTTTGGGCCGCAAAATGATCAAAAAACTCCGAGTTTACCGCGGGAATGAGCATCCACATCAAGCTCAACTGCCAGAAAAACTGGAGATTATGGCCTAAAAGAAGGGGGAAAAAGTATGCCACGTGCTAAAAAAACAATGAAAACAATGTATTATGGTACCGGTAGGAGAAAATGTGCTGTTGCCAAAGTGAGATTGGTAGAAGGTCAAGGAAATATCATTGTCAATAAAAAACCAATTGATGAGTATTTTGGTCGTAAAGTTTTAGAGTTGATAGTGAAGCAACCTTTAGTAATTACTGAAACCGGGGCTAAATTTGATATTCTGGTTTCTGTACATGGCGGAGGCGTTTCTGGTCAAGCCGGAGCCGTTCGTCACGGAATCTCGCGAGCCTTATTAAAGTTTGATGAGGCCTTGCGCTTATCCTTGAAAAAAGAAGGTTTCTTAACACGGGATCCCCGTATGAAAGAAAGACGTAAATATGGTTTGAAAAAAGCGAGAAAAGCACCACAATTCTCGAAACGGTAAGATTTTTAATAATCAGGATAAAGTAGGAGTTGAAAAAAATGTTAAATTCCTACTTTTTGCTTTTTGAATAATTTATAGTTAATTTATATATATTAGTTTTATAAAGAGGTTGATTATTTAAAATGAAAAAAGCTCTTATAGTTGGTGGAGGCCCAATAGACTTGGAACAACTTCAAATCGAAGTTGTAGATAAACCCGAAGTGATTATTGCCGCAGACCGCGGCGGAGAATATTTAAGAAAGATTGGAGCTTATCCGACGATTTTAGTTGGTGATTTCGATTCTCTTTCTTTAAATATTTTGGGGCGAATGAGTGCCAATGGGGTACGCGTTATTCCCTATCCCCAGCAAAAAAATAAAAGTGATCTGGAATTAGCAGTAGAGATTGCAATAAACCAACAAATGGAACAGATTAAAATTTTAGGTGGTTTGGGCGGTCGGTTTGATCATACCATGGGAAACATCGGGTTATTATTAAATGCTTTGGAACATGGGGTTTCGGCGCATTTGCTGGATTCAAAACACAATATTTTTACCATTAACCAGAAAACAGTAGTATATAATAAACCTGAGTGGAATATTTCCCTAATGCCCTTAACTCCCAAAGTAACCGGAGTTACTACATCAGGCTTTGAGTATGATTTGAATAACGAAGAACTAGATTTTAAAAGTTCTCGGGGTATTCATAATGGCCTTTTGGGAGACACTGCTACCATTGATTTGGCGGATGGAGTGTTGTTGGTGATTTATTTTAAAGAGTAAATTGCCAAAGTATTCAGTTAAATATGAAATTGTTAATACCATTTGACTTATTTCGGATTAATTGTATATAATAAACATAAAAGGCTCCCGGATTGTCTAGAGGCAATAGATAAATGGTAGGAGTGGTTAAATGGCGCAAGCGAAACGGATTGTAGTTAGTATGCCTAATAATCTTCTGCAAGAATTAGATCATATTGTCCGACGCGAGACTGGTAATCGGAGTGCATTTGTCAGAGAAGCAGTCGCTCAATTAATTGAAGAACGGCGACATTCAGAACGGTTGGAAGGATATCGCCTGGGTTATGAACGAACGGGAATGATCAATCGCACTCTGGCTGAAGAAGGAATGGAACAGGATGCCAAAGATCTCCAAAACTATGAGAATTACCTGATGAAAAAGGAAAGTTAATTAATGATTCATCGTGGCGAGATTTTTTATGCTAATTTAAATCCAGTCCTCGGTTCGGAACAGGGTGGCTTACGACCAGTCTTAATCATTCAGAACAATATTGGTAATATTTATAGTCCAACCACAATTGTGGCGGCAATTACCTCGAAAATCAAACGGGCCAAACTTCCGACCCATATTGAGTTGAAAGCCGAACAATATAATTTAGAGAAAGACTCGGTGATTTTACTTGAACAGTTAAGAACTATTGATAAACAAAGATTAAAAGAGCTGATTACTACTTTAGATCAGGAAATTATGGAAAAAGTCAATTTAGCTCTCAAAATTAGTTTAGAATTATAAGCACTAACTTATCTAGTTTATTTATGAATACATTTATATTTAAATCAGTATCTTAAAGTAATTTGGTGGAAAATAGGGGAATAATTGTGAGTCTATTAGTAAGCATAAATAATGAATCAGAAATGCTAGCTTTGGGAAGGAAAATTGGAGAACTGGTTAAACCCCATCATCTCCTTTTTTTATTTGGTAATTTGGGAGTAGGCAAGACCACTTTGACTAAAGGAATTGCCAGAGGATTGAAAGTTACCGCAGAGATCACCAGCCCTACTTTTCAACTATTAAAGAATTACCAAGGCAAATATACCTTAAATCATTTAGACTTATATCGGCTTGAAACAGTTAAAGATTTAGAAGTATTAGAAATAACTGAACTTCTCGCCGAAGGAGTAGTTGTAGTGGAGTGGGGCGAATTGTTGTTAACTGCTCAAATATTTGATTATTTAGCAATTAATATAAATTATGGAGCGGATCCCTCGGTTAGAGAACTGGAGATTACTGCTTCTGGGATCGCATCGACAAAGCTTTTGGAGGAGATCCGGATTTGCTTGTTTTAGGGATTGATACCTCTTCGAAATGGGGGAGTATAGCTCTGTTAAGAGAAGAAGAGGTTGTCTTTGAAATTTCACTAAAGTTGGCTAAAGGTAATAGTGAATACTTAATCGGTCTTTTAAATGATTTATTTGTCAGGACTCAGCAGAAGGTTGCCGATCTGGATTTAATTGTGGTCGGTAGTGGGCCAGGCTCTTATACGGGTATTCGGGTTGGGTTAGCAGTAGCCCAGGGGCTTGCTGCCGGATTAGAAATTCCTCTTGTAGGAGTTAATACCTTGCGAATTATGGCTGAAAATGTCAAGCATTTGGCCCCTTATGTGGTTGCCCTGATTGACGCCCGGCATTCGGAAGTTTATGCAGCGTTATATGAAAGAATAAATGATAGCTTATCCGAAATTATGGCTCCAGCTCCGCTGCCAATTGATATTTTAGCTCAAAAATTAACAGAATTTCCAGAAGCAATTTTGTGTGGCGATGGTAGTAAGGCTTATCAGAGTACTTGGGAAAAGTTAACCAACTTACAGATCGCTTCCAATCAGTTAGATCGGCCGCTGGCTAGTCAGGCGATCATGGTTGTTAAAAATGAAAAATTATTTGTAAATCCCCAAACACAGAAAATTGTCCCTTTTTACTTGAAAAAAGTTGCCGCCGAAGTACGCCGTTCGGGAAGTGTCCCAAATGGTAATTAAGATTACCCCAATGACTTTAGCTGATATTCCCCAAATTGAGATTATTGAAAAAGTATCATTTCCTATTCCCTGGTCCCGGGAAGCGTTTTTAGATGAACTTTTCAAGAATGAGAATGCTTTTTATTTAGTAGCTAAAAATGAGGCGGAGAGAGTTTGTGGTTATGTGGGGGTCTGGTTTATTCTGGACGAAGGCCATATTACTAATGTCGCCGTTCATCCCGATTTTCGCCGTCAAAAAATAGCAACAATGTTAATTAGGGAGTTAATTGAGAAAGCCCTCGCAAAAAAACTATCTTTTTTAACTTTAGAAGTAAGAGCATCTAATCAGGTAGCCCAGAAAACTTATCGCAACTTAGGTTTTGAACCCTTAGGTTTTCGAAAAAAGTATTATTTAGATAATAATGAAGATGCTTTAATTATGCAAAAAAATCTTTAGAAAGATAATTAAAAGCATAAAAGGCAGGAAAAAGTTAAAAAATGGCGAATATTAGCATTCGAGTTTTAATATAGTTTGTCTTAAGAGACTAGATAGCAGGATAGTACCTGCAGAGTTCAATAGCATTTTTATTATAAGGAGGAAATTTTATGGCAAGTGTTGTTTTTGAAAACGTGTATAAGAAATATCCGGGAGGGGTTATCGCAGTTAATGACATCTCTTTAGAAATAAAAGATAAAGAGTTTGTTGTATTTGTAGGTCCGTCAGGTTGTGGGAAGACTACTTCACTCCGCATGGTAGCGGGTCTAGAAGAGATATCAGAGGGGAAGATTTATATTGGTGAAACCGTAGTAAATAATATTCCTCCTAAAGATCGTGATATTGCAATGGTTTTTCAGAATTATGCCCTTTACCCCCATATGACAGTTTATGAGAATATGGCTTTTGGGTTAAAATTACGTAAGTTTTCCAAATTAGAAATTGATCGGCGCGTGAAAGAGGCGGGCAAAATCTTAAGTATTGAAAAATTATTAGAACGGAGGCCCAAGATGCTTTCGGGGGGCCAAAGACAACGAGTTGCTTTAGGGCGAGCTATTGTGCGGGAGCCCAAAGTATTTTTAATGGATGAACCCCTTTCTAATTTGGATGCTAAATTGAGAGTGCAAACCCGTTCCGAGTTGAATAAGATTCATAATCGATTAAAGACTACTACTATTTATGTTACTCATGATCAGACGGAAGCGATGACCATGGGAGACCGTATTGTGGTCATGAAAGATGGTTTCATTCAACAAGTAGGAACTCCTTTGGAAATTTACGATAGCCCAGTGAACGTGTTTGTGGCTGGCTTTATCGGTTCCCCCTCCATGAACTTCTTAAATGGGGTTGTATTAGAAGAACAAGGAAACCTCTATGTGAATTTATGCAATTTTAAAATAAAAATACCGGAAAATAAATATCATTTTATTAGAGGTTATAGTAATAAACAAGTAATTTTGGGGATTCGACCCGAAGCAATTAAGGATAAAGAAGTACTTTCGGAGGTACCCGAAGAAGAATCCGTGGTAGTAAATGTTGATGTTACCGAATTGATGGGCTCAGAAGTTTACGTTTATATGAATTTGGGGGATCATGAATTTAAAGCTCGGTTTGATGCCCATACTCGGGCCACTGATGGTAGTCAACATGCCGTAGTCTTTGATGCTAACAAAATTCATCTTTTTGATAAAGAAACCGAAAAAGTGATTAAATAACTAAATTAACCTAAAAAAATAGCATTTTCAATTATTCATAAACCTCTTCTTTAAACCATAAGATTTAAGGTGTTTAAAGGGAGGTTTTTTGATGATTAAGAAACGGTTTTTGAAGGTGGTAATCTTAATCGTGTTACTGCTATTAACTTTAGGGTGGAAAAAAAAAGAAAACCCCTGGCAAATTACTATTAATCTTCCCCAATTTAGACTCTTTTTATATTATGATCAACACTTAGTCCAAACATACCCAGTGGCGATTGGGAAAAGCAGTACTCCTTCACCCAGGGGAAATTTTTTTATTGTTAATAAAGTATATCAACCCACCTGGTACCCTAATGATGGCAGAGAGCCAGTATTGCCGGGCCCCGATAATCCCTTAGGGGATTTTTGGTTAGGACTTAGTAAAAAAGGTTATGGTATTCATGGAAATAACGCCGAATGGTCCATTGGCAATGCTGTTTCCCAAGGTTGTTTTCGGATGAATAATCAGGATGTTAAAGAGTTGTTTTATTTAATTCCGGTGGGCACCAAAGTACAAATAACCTATCAAACCATCATCGGTCAAGTTACAGCGGAGCGCAGGGCGATCATTACTTGCTATAATGATATCTACGGGATAATGGAAGATGAGACGAAAGAGGTAGCTCGCTTCTTAATCGCTTTGAATTGGCCATTTGAAGCCCATGAGGCCGCTTTAAGAAAATTATTGAAGGGGATTCGCCCTCTAAAATTTGAAGTACCCCGAATAATAAAAATTACCGGAATGGAAGCTTATGGTGATGGTTTTTTTTGGAACGAAAATCCTTATTTAGCAGAAAATTTTGTGAAACTATTAAAAGGAGATGAGGGTTTAGTTAATCAGAAGCATGAT
>JANQHU010000100.1 GCA_028282485.1 Bacillota bacterium | reverse complement strand
CCGTAAAAATTACGAGTTGTTTGATTTTGAGGAATTAGGCCGGGGCGAGCCAGAGTTGATCGAAACCGGGCGTATGATTACTACAGGGGAATATGGCGGCATTAAAGGCTTCCGGAATGTTTATGAAAAACTGGAAGTAGAGTTTAAAAATGATGAAGAAGCCAAAAAAATTCTAGATTTAGTTCGTTATGCCAATGTACATACCCAAAAACCTTTAACCCAAAAAGAACTAATCTTTTTAGCCAACTACCCCGATGTATCCCGCAAGATTCTCACCGTGATGCCTTGATTTTTAAAAATTATCTTTTTTGAAAGGAATGATCCTGAAGCCAGGCAAAAAAAGCCGGGCTTTTTTTGTGCTTTCATGGCACCATGTAAAAAATATGTAAAATTTACATTAATAATATTTATTAACAAGGAAAAAAAATATAAATAGCCAATTATTTATGTTAGGTAACTAAATCATATAATTAGTTAGAAATCATAAGGAGGCAAAAATATGAATTTTTGGGGGATATATAGCTTTTTTTATGATAACCTTAATAAGTTAATTCCTTATCAAAAAATGTTGGAAGAGGTAATTGACGAATTAGCTTTAAAAGAAGGTGAAAATTTTTTGGATGCTGGTTGTGGTACTGGTAATCTGTTGCAAAAAATTACCCTGCATAATTTGCAAATTACCGGGATTGACGCTAATAAGCAGATGTTAAACTTAGCGCAAAAAAAAATAGTGCATCAAAAGATTAATTTTTTAACGAGAGATTTTAATAAAACCTTGCATTTAACAGAATTATACGATAAGATTAGTTTAGTAAACGTTCTGTATATTTTGGAAAATCCCTCTTCTTTCTTAAAAGAGGTGCATGGCTACCTAAAGCCCGGTGGCAGATTGGTATTAACTACGCCTACCTATGATTCCAGTATCCTTAAAATATTTATAGCCCATGCTAAACTCAGTAAGCATTTTTTTAAAAATTTAATGCTTTTTTTAAATTTAGCAGTCGTTGGTATTTTAAATTTAATCATTCTGCTGCTGGCTAAAAGCGGTAAGTATCATTTTTTTAACGAAACTGAGCTGCAAGCGCTATTACAAGAAAGTGGTTTTCAAAAGACTAATATTGAGAAAACCTATGGCAACCAGGCTTTTTTAGCAGTTGCTAATAAATGAAAAATCAAAAAAATTTTATTTAGCAATAGATATTGTGAAAGGAATATTGTAAAAAATGATGGAAATATCCTTAAAAGAAGATAAAGTTCTTAAAAAAGTTTTGCGTCGCTGGCGGCGCAAAAAGATCATCCCAACCCAAATTTACTTTCAAGAATTAGAATTAGCCGGGGAAATAGAGCTTAATTCTCAAAAAGAAAGCCTGTTGAAACTTAATAAGAGTGACAGTTCCGCCATCTCATTTCAAGATAGTGATCAATTACTTTTGGAGATCATCTGGCCCCATTTTAAAACCCAATATCATACTCGGATCATCAAGGTAATTGATAATCATACCTATCAAATTGAAGAACCAAGTGAAATGAAACTTTTTTCGAAGCGGCAGGATTACCGTTATTTCATCGAAACGGATCAGAATCTGCGAGTGATTTTAAATGATCAGAGCGAGCAGGAATTAACTGTCGTGAATATCAGTATCGGTGGCCTAGCTGTCCTTAGCCAAAAGAAGTTGGCTGCGGTTGGCGAAGAGATTACTAATCTGATGCTTTATTTAGGGAACCATCAGCTTGCTATTGATGCCCGGGTTTGTTATATCACTAGAGAAGGTTCTTTTTATAAAACGGGCTTAAGTTTTGATAATGACAAATGGCCTCTATTTTCGGAAATAATTCATCCTCTCCTTCAACAATTTTACCCTAATTTAAAGCTATTTGGTGATTTTTCTCTCGATAGTATCTATGAAATATATTATAAGTCGGGTTACTTAAGATTGAGAAATGAAACGGAAATGTTGGCTAATTTTAATCGGGTCATGGAGACGACGGTCAAGGTGCAAGATTATTTGCAGTATTGTCTTAATGTGGTTTATTATAAAAATAAAATTTTATTGGCAGCATCGAACCTGAGAATATACAATCGTACTTTTCTGGGACATCATTTAGCGGCTATCCCAGAAGCAATCTTTGATACCAAGGCCAAAAAAGATTATTATTTATCTATTTACGATTTTATCATTAATCATCCTTATTTAAATTATCATCTAGCTTATTTTAACCAACATTCTTCTTGGCAGCAAGAGATGTTAAAAGGTTTTGCTGATGTGATCAATAATCCTCGGATCTTCTTTTATGATACGTTAAGTTATTTTGAATTTGCGGTGGAAGATTTAACTAACTTAGAAGTAAGTTCAGAGTATCAGTGCCAGCAATTGGATGATGCCACGGAATTCATAAAGTACGCGGCTGAGAATCTACCGGAAATTGAAAACAATTGTTATGGTTATAACGAAAGTGAGTTCTCTTTACAAGAAACTAAAATTTTTTACGAACTTTTTAATTGCGTGCTTAATCGAACTTTAATAGGGATCTATCAAGGGGAAAGAGTAGTCGCTTATTTAATTGTGGAAGTTTTTTCGAAGAGTCTTAATTTCTTCGATTTTATCGACATGTGCCGTTTCCATATAGTTGATCAAAATATTGATTTTGCAAAGGTTTTACCAGTGATTTTCAAAGATGTCAGTAAAATATTTAAAAAATACGGTAAAAAAAGACTTAATTTATTTCTTAAAGCAACCGATTTAAGTGAAAAACTTGAGAATGTTATTCTAACATTTAACCCTTTAAAGGTTTTTTCAGCTGGTAGAGTGATAATTGATAAAAAAGGATTAATAACTTATCAATCGTTGATGAAACTTTTTTTATAATGTAAAATTTATTATTAAACAAGGGATGGAAAATAAATGTTGTTTAAGAAATTTGTGAATATTATTAATAGTTTTATTAATAGTCATATTAGTTTTTCTATTATAACCGGCTATATTATAGTTGTTTTATTTAACGCTTTTTTCTTTTATCCCATTATCCCGATTGTTTTAAATTATCCCCCGGAATTAACTCATAGTAATTATGTTGCCGAATGGGTAGGATTATCGTATTTACAACAATATATTTTAATTTATTTGATAGCAGTGGTTGCTGGAGCCTTATTTTTAAGAAAAAGTTTAAAAAGTATTAATTGGCAGTTTAATAATAATAATTTTAAAGATGAAGCAGATAAGAAAAAACATGTTAATATTTTAAGAAAAAATTGTATTAATCTGCCTTATCTAATTTATTTTGTGCAAACATTATTTGTCACCCTTCCTTTAATGCTCGTGCTTCTTTTAATAGGCATCCCCTTTTTACTAGCTTTTAAAATCAGTATCCTAATCTTCGTTTTTATGACCCTTACTTCGGTAATCTCTTTAATTATTGCCAAGAGTCTTTTTCGGCGTATTTTGGTCCATTCCTATGCAGGGGGCCTGCCGGAAGGGAATAGGCTGGGGATCAGCAACAAAATTATTATTCAAATTCTCCCTTTATTTATTTCCGCCATTTTTTTTACGGCCTTACTGGGTTATGCCCGGATGATTGAAGAGAAGGGGGATCTTACATATCAGATCTACCAGAATAAGTTAACCAAGGTAATGGACGGGGTTAGTTATATTGAGAGTATCGAACACGCCAAAACCCTGTTGCGCAAAGTCGAATTGGTAGCCAAGAGAGATTGTTTCTTTATTAAATCTCCGGAAAATGTTTATTTTACCTCTAATGCTGCGGGCTTAGATCTGGTCTTTTTAAAATACCTGCAGGAAATTACTCCTAAGCATCAAGATGGCCGGGTCTTTTCTTTTACCTCGGAGATTCAGGGGGTTATCCAGGAAATTGCCGGGACGAAGGGAAACTGGATCTTAGGAATTAAATACGAATTAGTCTCCATGAAAATGATTACCGCCCTGTTCATTAGTATTATTATTCTGTTCATTCTTAATTTAGTAATTTTATATGTTATTTCGAGATCTATGGCCAAAGATATTTCCCTGGTGGCCACTAATCTGCGGGAAATTGCTTCGGGGGCGGAAGTTAATCTAGATCAGCAAATTCCAGTAACATCCAATGATGAGATTGGCGATTTGGTGGTGGCTTTTAATAAGATTCAGGAGCTGGAGAAAAAAAATATTGCCAATATCAAAAGAAAACAGGAGATTATCTTAGAACAAGAACGCCTTTCTGCCTTAGGTCAATTGATTGGCGGAATTGCCCATAATCTCCGCACACCAATTATGTCTTTGACCGGAGGAATTGAAGGTTTAAAAGATCTTGTAATGGAATTAGACGAATCCGTCGATGATCATAATGTAACCAAAGATGATTACCGAGAAATTATTGGCGAAATGAAACAATGGTTAAAAGACATGCGCCCCTACTGCTCCTATATGTCGGATATTATCACGGCAGTCCGGGAGCAAGCGGTTCAATTTAATGTTTCATCAGAAACAGGGTTCACTTTAGAAGATTTAATTAAAAGAGTGGAGATCCTTCTTAAATTTGAACTGCGGAAGAATAATTGTAATCTGGATATTGATATTCAGACTGATTTATCTGCTATCATTAAAGGTGAATTGAGTAGTTTGATTCAAGTTATTAATAATTTAATCATTAATGCCATCCAGGCCTATGAGGACAGGAACGGGCGAATCCAATTAAGAGTCGCCCGAGAGAAGCAAAAGATTATCATCAGTATTAGAGATGAAGGGGTAGGGATCCCTCAAAAGCTACAAAATCAACTTTTTAAGAAAATGATCACCACTAAAGGAGCGAATGGAACAGGAATTGGCCTTTATATGTCGTATTCTACTATAAAAGGCAAGTTTAATGGCGATTTATACTTTGAATCAACGGAAGGTAAAGGAACAACATTTTATATTATTATACCGTTATAATGAAAACCCAACTTTAACCAGGGAGAGGTAAAGATGCGCCGAAAAAAAATTGCTGCGACTAGTAGCGAACAACATCGAATCTTGATTGTTGATGATGATATTGGAATTATCCGTACGATTGAGGTTTTGCTGAAACGAAATGGTTATAATTTTTTAGGAATAACCGATCCGGTTGAAGCCATTGAACTCATTCGAAAGGAACATTTTGATCTGGTAGTATTGGATTATATTATGAAACCCATTAATGGGGATCAAGTAGTGGAAAGCATTCGTAGTTTTAACGAGGAGATCTATATTTTATTATTAACGGGGCATAAAGATTTAGCCCCTCCCTTGGAAACTATTCGCCAATTATCCATTCAAGGGTACTGTGAAAAAGGAGATCGTTTTGACCAATTATTGTTATTAATCGAGTCCGGGATTAAGTCTCTTAATCTGATGCAAAGTATTAAAAATTTTAAAGATGGCTTAAATAATATTCTGGAAGCGGCTCCCAAGATCTATCATCTCCAAGCTATTGAGGATCTTTTGGAGGAAATTTTAACTTCTTTAACCCCTTTAGTTAATAGTCAAGATGCTTTTATTTTAGTGGATAATTCCCAAAATTTAGTGCGTAATGATAAAATTTTATTTCGGGGCTTAGGTAAATATCAAATTAATATGAATGATTTTACTGCTAATTGGGCTCCGAATTTAATGGAAAAAATTGGTTATGCCCGCACTACCAAGAAGATTATTTTTGTAGAACAAGGACTTATTCTTCCCTTAGTTTATAATAACGAGTCCATTGGGGTTATTTTTGTGGAAAATATCGATTTAAAAGAGGCTATCGGCCTTTTGGAAATCTATGCGACCCAAGCTACTTCGGCTTTAAATAATGCTTTACTACATTCCATGTTGGATGTTAAAAATAAAGAATTAAATAAGACATACGGGGAGTTGCGGTTAAGGTATTTGGAGACTATCGAAGTCTTAAGATTAACCGTGGATGCCAAGGATGTTTACACTTGCGGGCATTCCGACCGAGTTGCCCTTTATGCGGTAACCCTGGGGGAAGCCCTGGGGCTCTGTCCCAGCGAATTAGAATTATTACGCTTGGGAGGCGTTTTTCACGATATTGGCAAAATCGCCACCATGGATAGTGTTTTGTTAAAAAACGGCAAGTTGGATTTAGAAGAATTCGATGAGATCAAAAAACACGCCATTAAAGGAGCTCATATCTTATCGGCGGTCTCTATGTTTAAAGAAGTAGTCCCTTTAATTAGGCACCATCACGAACGTTATGATGGCAAAGGTTATCCCGACGGATTACAGGGAGAAGAGATTCCTTATCTGGCCCGAATTCTTGCTGTTGCCGATGCTTTTGATGCCATGATTTCCGATCGCCAGTACCGGAAACGGTTGACTAGTGAGGAAGCCCGAAGACAGCTCTTAGAAGGGGCCGGAACTCAATTTGACGCCCAGATTGTGAAAGCCTTTCTTGAGCTGGGAGAAAGAGTTGATCAGGTTCCCCAAAAACCGGATCCGAATAAGCTGCTTTTTTAATATCATAATATAATATAGTGTTAGAAAAATATTTAGTTTGACTAAAATTGAGAATTTAAGGTATAATAAAAGTAAGATGTATGCTGGTAACATACATCCTACCGGGAGCATTGCCTCCGTAGGTTTAGATTGAATTTAGAGTTTTGACATAGATGGAGAATTTACTCTATCTATTTTTTCTATTATTCAATAAGACAACTATAATAACAATAAGAAGATTAATAATCGACACCAGAGATTCTGGTTTGAGTACAATGATCTCTTGCATAGCCCTCCCCCTTTCTGTAAGGTTTAGTAAAAAACCTACGTGCAATGCTCTACACGCTCACAGAAAAGGGCAAAACCTTAAGAAGACTGTCTGAATAAATCAAACAACCATAATTAGTATAACATAAAAATGTTTATTTGAATTAAAAATATTGAAAAAATTAAAGAACAATAATATTAATTCACAAAGTATTTATAATATTGTAATCAGACTCTTCCCACAATATTTTTTAGGCCAAGTTTATTTAATATTTCCGGATCGGGAGTAATGATGGCTGTCTGAAAATGATCGTAAATTACAAAACCCGGTTTTGCTTCGGGAGGTTTTTTGACGTATTTGCGTCTCGTATAGTCTACCGGCACCTTGGTGGAGTGGCGGGTTTTGCTATAATAAACAGCTAATTCACAAGCGTAATAGATACTTTCTTCGTCCAGTTGTACCCCGGAAGTTGGTTTTAGAATCACGTGGGATCCAGGGATCTTCTGGGTGTGAAACCACCAGTCACTTCCTTTAGCAATTTTAAAAGTTAAGTAATCATTTTGTAAATTATTGCGCCCGACTAAAATTAAATGGCCAGATGGCGTTGTGAACTTCAGGGGTTCTGCCAGAACGGCTTTTTTGTTTTTAACCTGTTTCTTGTGAGGAGAGACAGGTTGTTTTTTTTCGGTCTCTAATTCCGCTTTAATATATGACAAGTCTGTAGCCGTAACGGCATTTTTAATTAAGGTCTCTAAACTTTCCCAATAATTTTGTTCTGCTTGGGTTTTAGCCAGCTGAGCGGCAATTGCTTGCTGAGCTTTTTTAGCTTTTTGATATTTTTTGTAGTAGACTTGAGCATTAGCTTGAGATGATAAGGCGGGGTTTAGTTTGATGGCTATCTCATTATAATGGGGATCGTAGTGGTTTGGTAAATGGACTAGAGAACTACCTTTGGCGATCTCGTGGCCGTAGGTAATCAATAGTTCTCCCATCAGTTGCCATGCATCACTTTTAGTAGCTTCCTGGGCTTCTTTTTTTTGTTTTTGTAGTTTATTGCCTACTTTGGTTGATTGATGCTTAATTTTAGCATGCAGGCTTTCTTTGATCTTTTGAAACCGCGCCTTTTCTTGTTTGGTATTATAAAGTAAAGCTACCCCTCGGTTGAAATTGGCTAATGTTTCCACCTTTGTTCCTACGGGAGGATGGTGGATTGGGAAAGCACTACAATCAACTAAATGTCCCTGATTATCATAGATTCCCCAAGCGGCGAGGGATTTCGCTAGAATAGTTTGGGACCAGCTCCCAAAAGAGTCATAAAGGGCGTTACCCCATTTTAAGGCTTCACTACAAGTTGAATCTGGGTTTAGTTTGACCGGGGTCAGAATCTCCCGCATTGCTAAACTAGATAAGCCATACCATTGGGTGGTCAAAAATTTTTCTAGAGTAAGGGTGCAAGGAAGATTAGCTAACAAAGCAGTAAATTCTTCGCGGCTTAGGGTAACTGGTTGCCAGCGGTTTTGGGTAGCGGGGAGGTTGTATGGCAGACCAGGAAGCAGTTCGCGACTATTAGCTTTAGTTGTGGCGATTTTTTTCCAGGCATCAATAATTATCTGTGAAGGATCAGTTAGAATTAAATT
>JANQHU010000097.1 GCA_028282485.1 Bacillota bacterium | reverse complement strand
AGATAATGAATCGGCTTCCCGCCAGAAAGATTGACCGCCGCCGTCCACAAGGGATAGTCTGGCGCCGGAATCAAAACCTCATCACCATTATTCAAGAGTCCCTGCATGGCCATCACGATCAATTCACTGACGCCATTACCAATGAAAATGTCCTCTACATCTACTCCCCTAATCCCTTTATCCTGGCAATACTGCATAATCGCCTTGCGCCCAGGAAAGACTCCTTTGGAATCGCAATAGCCTTGGGAATACTTTAAATTGATCATTACGTCATGAATAATCTCATCCGGGGCCTCCACCCCAAAGGGGGCCGGATTACCAATATTTAATTTAATAATACTCGACCCTTTTTCCTCCAGGCGCTTTGCTTCTTCCAAAACCGGCCCGCGAATATCATAGCATACTGATTCTAATTTTTGAGACTTTTGAATAAAACTCATTTTTTTCCCCTCATTTCAACGTAATATGGACCAGCTAATTAAAGTTTTATATTATTATGTACCTCGCCCGCTTGTTTTTGTCAAGAGCAAATTTTTATGCAATCTTCTCCAATACTCTCATCGGCAAATCCACTCACCTGCTTAACCCGTCAGAAAAAAGGGGACTATTAGTGGTACGTCTATTCGTTGTTAGTATTAACAAACTTATTAAATAAATCCATATTACACAAAACGCTTTTTAATAAGCGATTAATATTTATTTCCTCGGCTTTTACATAGAAGACTCCTAAGACGCGCGCAATAAAATCCCGGTCATCTAAACGCTGCTCTATATAATCCCACGACTTTTTCGTAATACAAAAATAACGGTTAGCTTCGATTAAAGTCTCTAATCTTTTTTGACGATGGTAATTATGAAATTCTGTGAAATGCTGGTGATCTTTCACTATCAACTCCTCCACAAATAATTTAACCTTATTAAGAGCTTCCACAATCTCCGGAGCGATGGTCTTGCCTACTTGCCAATTAATTAACTGGGTAAAATCCTCAATATCCCAACTATTTTGTAACTCTGCCCCTCGTTGATTTTCGCTTAAATTAGCCTTAATTATTTTTTCAAACTCATTTATGATAGATCCCTCTTCATCTCTGGCCTGGGAAAGCTTTTCCTCAATCATTTTAATTATCTGGGAATCCTCTCCAAACTTTCGGGTACAAATAGCTTTAAATTCAGTTACCGATAAATATTGCTTAGTGGGTTGCCGATGGCCTTTCATTTTCATAAAGGTTTTATAGAACAAGCTATCGACAGTATCCGGCTTTGTAGAGGTAGCATTTTGGGAAGCTGGCCGGAGATCTTGCTGCACCGCTTTTTCTCTAGTTAGGATTCCCGAATCAATTACTCTTTTAATAAAGAACTCTACCGAAAGCCGACAGCCGTTTTCATTTAAGACACAAATATCACAGAGCATTTCCAAAGAAAAGTGCAAATTAAAATAAGATTTAACTTGGTTTCCAAATCCAACGGACTCGGGATCATATTCTTTAAATAACTTGGTAAAATAAGCTACAATACTTTCTTGGCTAAACTTATTTCGGATAAAATCTCCTAATTCCTGATTATCATTATTTACTGTAAGATTAATCCAAGCTTCAAATAAACTAGTTTCTTTGGTTAAGCACTTTTGCAATCTAGCCAGTAGTTTTTCATTATGAGCCCGCTCCGTTAGCTCAATAGGTTGCTCCAAAATAGTATTAGCCCAGGCAATAGCTTTCTCCATCTGACCTTTGGAAACATCTCCTGAGACCACCGCATATGGGGCTAACCTGCTCTCTAACAAACAAGCAATGGCTAAGATATACTGATGGTAAGCCAACCCCTGCGTCTTCGAGTCAAAAATCCGATAACTGGCCGGATTTTGATTCTGAATTTCCTCGTCTAAATTCCAATAATTAATAATTGAAAAAAAGATTTCCTCACAATCACTCTCGCAGTTAACGTTATGCTTATAACACTTCTTATTTCTAATTAACTTAAAATCTTCGGCCGTTTCCATGGTCTCCAAATTGCCAATGGTATACCAGCCTACCTCATCATGCCAGGGTTTTAAGACCCGCTCCCGGGAACGATCAAGATAAACCCAATCCCGAGAAGAACTCTCCTTATCGACTATCCGATCGGCAAAAGAATAAGCATTAATTAACTGCAAACTCTCTTGATAAACCGCTTCCCACTCTTTCTCTTCAATCTTATCCATTAGCACATTTAGCTTAATAAAAATCCCCATTGCAAACTCTCTCCCCTAAATAGATTTTGTATTCAGTAAACATTTCGCTTAAATGTGCTAATTTTCCTGCAATTCGTTTTCTTTTTTTAAAAAAATATCCGTCTGAAAACTCAAACTAAAATATCATTTAAAATCTCATCTTCTTTCAAATAGCGTTTCGCCGCGGCCAAATATTCCGGTAAATGTAGATAAGTATGGCGTTGGGGCTTGATACTAGGAGCCAGATCAATGGCTGCCGCAATTTCCGCCGCCTTTACCCCAGTGGCTTTTACATGTTCAAAAAAACCAGTGGTGGTTAAAAAGTCAGCCACGCGTCGGTAACGATGCTGCTGTACTTTACTCATTAAGTAAGTAGCGATCCCCACTTGAATTCCGTGCAAATAAGGCCGTTCCAAAAGTTTGTCCATAGCATGTGAGATTAAATGTTCACTACCACTGGCCGGAGCACTATTTTTGGCTACTTCCATGGCAATCCCGCTCATGGTCAACGAATCGACTAATTCCCGTAAGAATAAGTCCTCCCGAATATGGGTGAAGTTTAAGCGCACCACACTATTAACCGATTTTTTGCCAATCATTACCGCAAAGTCATCCACTAAGGCTTTCCCGTGCTGTTCTTCAAACTGCCAATCGTAAAGAGCGGTTATCTTGGAAACGAGATCCCCGATCCCGGAATAGATTAATTTTTCGGGAGCATTTTTAACCACATCAATATCGACAATGATTCCGTAGGGCATCTTGGCCGGGACCGAACAGCGCCGATTATTAACATACAAAGAACACCCGGCACTGGAAAAACCATCATTGGAGGTAGCGGTAGGGATGCCTACAAAAGGCAGTTCCGTTAAAAAGGCAATATACTTAGCAACATCAATAACCTTTCCACCGCCGACGCCAATAATTATTTCGGTCTGCACCGGCAAGGAAAAGGCAATATTCGCCAATTCACAGAGCCGATTCTCTTCATGCTCCCGTTGTAACAAAACTTGGATTCCGGCCTTTTCGAAGGAAGCCAGCACTCGGTTACCAAAAAGCTCCCGAATTCCTTTTCCAAAAAAGACTACCGCTTTAGTAAAATCTCTTTTGCCCACGATCTCGCCGACCTGATCCAGATTTCCTTTTCCCACTTCTAAAATGGTTGGAATAGCAATTTGTTGTGTTGTTTTTTTGATCATCTTCAAACAGTCCTTTTTTTGAATTTTTTTAGTTTTGTTTTAAATTAGTTTTTTATTTATTATAACACATTCCAAAATCTGCTACACTACCAATCCTCTTTCTAAATCAAACAAAAATATTCGGTTTTACGA
>JANQHU010000388.1 GCA_028282485.1 Bacillota bacterium | reverse complement strand
GAACAAAGTCTGAAAGATAATGTTTTTACAAATATTGATAGTGCTGTGATCGTGCGCTAGGTAACAATTAACAATGAATGAGGCTGGACTTCTCGCTTTTTTAGCGGAAGAGGCCTCCTAGGGATTTCGCTGACCGATTGATGCGAAAAGTAAAAAAACAGGAGGTTTGATCACCATGATGCGTTCAATGTATGCCGGAGTAACCGGATTGCGTAATCATCAAATTCGAATGGATGTAATTGGAAATAATATTGCTAATGTCAATACCGTTGGTTACAAAACCAGCCGAGTCAGTTTTCAAGATGCTTTAAGCCAGACTATCAGCGGAGCTTCGGCTCCTCAAGCAGCCCGCGGGGGGATTAATCCCCTGCAAGTAGGTTTGGGAATGCAAATTGCCAGTATCGACGTCATTCATTCCCAAGGAAATCTCCAAAATACCGGTAAAATTACTGATGTGGCCATTCAAGGAGAGGGTTACTTTGTGTTAAGTGACGGGAGCCGCCAGTATTTTTCCCGGGCCGGAAATTTCAATTTGGAGAGAGACGGTCGTTTGGTACATCCATCCAATGGTTTGTTTGTCCAGGGCTGGATGGCGGATACTACTGGAACTATCAATACTAATAATCCCGTTGAACAAATTCAATTACCCTTAGGACAAACCATTGCTCCCACCGCGACTTCAGAGATCGATTTCGGTGGTAATTTGGATTCGGAAACAAATGGTACTTTAACTTATCCTTCGATGAACATTTCAGATGGTAATGGCCATTCCGCCACGGTGGAAATGCGCTTAACTCCTATTGGTTATAATCAGTATCAGTATACTGCTAATGTTAGTAACGGGACAGCCGTTGGCGGAACCGGGACGATTACTTTAGATGAAGATGGCATGGTGATTTCCACCGGAGTTGATTTCACTGTGACTCCAGCAGGAGTAGGGGCTACCGCCGTAACGATACATGTTCCGGAATTAGGTTCCGCCTTAGGCGGGAACTTTGTAGCCGATAAGATTAGTAATGATACTTTTCAACTAACGGGTTTTGACGGGACAGTTCCTAGTTCTTTTACTATTACGGCCACGGATGATTCCGGAGCAGAGATGGATTTAACTTATGGTATTGACGCTGGAGTTAATGCCGACCAGTATCAATGGACTCTCTCCGTTGACCCTACCGAAGCTACTATTATCGGAGCTAGTACGGGTGATTTTTACTGGACAGATGCTGTCGGGACCTGGGGAGCATCCGGGGAAAACACCGTTCGTTCCGTTGCTAATTCTTTAGAGGTGCGGGTGGGCCCTCCCGAAACCGCCCCTGGGGTACCTACTTTCTCAGTTTTGACCAAAGAAGGGGAGTTCGACGGAAGTTTTACCTCACCGGATCCCATCGTCACGACTACTCGGGTTTACGATTCCCAAGGGGAAGACCATATTATTACTACCACAGTGACCAAAACCGATACTAATACCTGGGATTGGGCTAGTCAGGATCAAGCTGGGAATACTATTGGTAATGGGGTTTTAACTTTTAATAATATCGGGGAATTAATCTCCAATTCTGGGGATGAGGTTACCTTTTATCCCAATGGAGCTAACCCGATTACGATCACCCCGGATTTTACAGGAGTAACTCAGTACGCCTCTATTTCTTCGGAATTAACTTCACCCTTTCAGAATGGTTATCCCATGGGACAACTACAGAGTTATAACATCAACACCACGGGAGTTGTGGTTGGGGTATTCTCTAATGGGTTGAATCAGTCCTTGGGTCAGATAGCTTTATCTAGTTTCACTAATCCGGCTGGTTTAATGAAGAGTGGGGATACCATGTTTGAAGAATCCAGCAACTCGGGAACCGCCCAAATTGGCCCGGCGAATCAAAATGGTCGGGGCTTAATTGCTCCCGGCTCAATTGAGATGTCTAATGTGGATCTTTCTCAGGAGTTTACCGAGATGATCGTCACCCAACGCGGATTTCAATCAAACTCGAAAATTATCAGTACTTCCGATGAAATGTTGCAAGAACTAGTTAATTTGAAACGATAAGATGACTTTTGGCCTTTTTCTTTAGTTTTTAATTAAAAACTAAAGAAAAAGGCTTCTTAAGAATTAAACTAAAGGGGCTGACGTAGCTGATAAGTATTTATAAATTGAATGAAGAAGAAATTTTTATTAACCCCCATTTAATTGAAACTATTGAGCCTACTTGTGATACGACTATTATTACTCTAATTACCGGGCGCAAAATAGTAGCTAAAAATGATATTCCAGAAATTATAGCCAAAATTGTGGCCTACCGTAAAACAATTGTTGATAACGACGTTAAGGATTGGCAAACAGCGATTAGTTGTTTGGAAAGTTGAGTTTAAAAAAATGTAAGCTGAAAGAAAATTTAGATTTGCTGATTTATTTATGATAATTCTTCAACAAGTACTATACTTTCAGGAGTTTTTAACCGATATACCTAGTGAGCAGTTTTAAAACTCCTAAATTATGAGATTCGTAAGCTCAGTATTAAAAAAATTAATTTTTTGATACTACCGTAACGATTTAGCAATTAGTAGAATTAAATGAAAAACTAAAGAAAAAGTTGTCGAAAAAGAAGGGAAACCATTGATTAGTAAAGAAATAATTAGCGGGCTTAATAAACTTATTTTTTGAACTTTTCGTTAAAGTAACAAATCTTTTTTGAGAATTTCTTGAAGTAATAATTTTAGTTTTCTTGGTTTTTAAAGATAGATCATTTTGGCGAGAGGGGGGCTTAAAGAGTGTCGGATATTCTTTCACAGTCAGAGATTGATGCCCTACTGGAAGCTCTTTCCTCGGGAAGCTTAAATGTTGAAGAAGTTATTAGTGATGAGAAAAAGAAGAAGATCAAAACTTACGATTTTCGTCGTCCTAATAAGTTTTCGAAAGACCAACTACGCACTTTGGTAATGCTGCATGAAAACTTAGCTCGCTTTTTAACTACTACCTTATCGGCATATTTACGGGCAATGGTACGCATTCAAGTGGTATCAATTGATCAATTGACTTATGAAGAATTTACTAAATCGTTAAACAACCCCACGATCATGAATATCATTTCTTTTAAACCGTTGGAAGGCAGTAGTATGATTTTTGAAATAGCGCCCCAAATTGCTTTTGCCATTGTCGAGCGGTTGTTAGGCGGAGCGGGGAGACCAGTAGATAAAATAAGAGAACTGACGGATATTGAAGAGATTGTGATCAAAAGAGTTATTTTAAAGACTCTGAATAATTTTAAAGAGGCTTGGCAGGCGGTGGCGGAGCTCACCCCGGTTTTTGAATCAATTGAATTAAATCCGGCTTTTACCCAAATAGTGCCACCGACGGATATGATTGTGTTAATTACCATGGAAACTAAGATTGCCGAAACCAGTGGATTAATGAATATTTGTCTGCCTTTTGTCCTTTTAGAGCCCATTGTCAATAAATTAAATGCCCAATTTTGGTTCACGAGAACCTCAAAATCAGCGATTAATGATAGTGCTCCTTTAATTCAAAATCAATTGAATAAAGCGATGATTGAAGTATCCGTAGAACTAGGCACAACGATGATTAGTGTGGGCGATTTATTAAATATTGGTGTGGGGGATGTGATTCCCCTTGAGAAGTCTGTCAAGGGTACTTTGGATATCAAAATAGGTAATAAAATCAAATATAAAGGAAGTCCGGGAGTTTCCGGTAATAAGATGGGAGTGCAAATAGGACAAATTGTCCAGGAGGAGGGAGGCTAGATGGATCGACAATTCCTTTCTCAAGATGAGATTGATGCTTTGCTGGGTGATACCGAAAGTGTCCCCACATTATCTCCAGAGCAGAAAGATGCTTTGGGAGAGATTGGTAATATATGTTATGGAACGGCTTCGACTGCCCTTTCTACTTTGTTGAATACTAGAGTAGATATTGCTACTCCCACAGTCTTTTTGGCAACCCAAAAAGAGTTAATGGAACGGTATTCGACTAAGTTTGTGGTAATTGAAGTAAATTATAAAAATGGGATCTTTGGCAAAAATATATTGGTATTACAAATGGAGGATGCTTCAATAATTGCCGATTTAATGGTAGGTGGTGAGGGGAATAGTCCAAAGCAAGAATTAACTGAAATGGATGTCAGTGCGGTTCAAGAAGCCATGAATCAAATGACTGGTAATGCGGCTACTTCTTTAGCGGTCATGATTTCGAAAAAAATTGAGACCGAACCGCCCAGTATTAGAGAAATAAATCCCGTCGAAGACGAGGTGATTTTAAAAGAATATAGTGCTAACGAGCGTTTAGTGGCGATTACCTTTAAGTTGAATATTGGGGAATTAATTGATAGTGAGTTAATGTTATTAGTTCCGTATCAATTAGCATTAGAAATGGCTGATCTTTTATTGGAACAAATAATGAAAGCGGAGGCACCGGCTGTAGCAGCGGAAGCGGCAAGTTCTAGTGGTGGAGTGGTAGAAGCACCCATGGCGGCTGCCCCATCAGGATCTCCGCCACCAGCAGCGGCGCTGCCACCTACTGTTTCGCAAATGCAGAGTGCAATGCCCACCAATAACCCGGTGGGGGTGAATCAGAATCCTCAGGCGGTAGTCAATCAG
>JANQHU010000382.1 GCA_028282485.1 Bacillota bacterium | reverse complement strand
ATCTCCGCCTGACCCTGCGAGCCAAAACCGCAGGAATTAATTTAGTTGTCTTTGGGCATACCCATCAGCCTTTAAGCGAATATGCAGAGGGCCTTTATCTTTTTAATCCGGGCTCTTTATCGTCGGAACGTTCTTACCTAAGGCCAGGATATGGTTTAATCGAAATTAACCCAGCCGATGGAATTAAGCTCTTGTTACAGAAGTTGTAATTTAAGTATGATTAGGAAATGAAAAAAGATCAATAAAATAAAAAAGCTTTCGGTTTTTAAACTGAAAGTTTTTTTAAATAATTAATGGTGCGCCCGGTACGACTCGAACGTACGACCTGCGGATTCGAAGTCCGTTACTCTATCCAGCTGAGCTACGGGCGCTTAGATCTGCGACTAACTTTTAATGAATAAATGGTCGGGGCGACAGGATTTGAACCTACGACCCCCTGCTCCCAAGGCAGGTGCGCTACCAAACTGCGCTACGCCCCGTTGACACAAAGAATATTATATAACAAAAATGGTTGTTTGTCAATACAATTTCTAGTATTTTTCTTGATGATATGGAGTATTTTCTAGGCAGTTTCTTTTATTGCTAAAATGGTTTGTTCTGTTTGGTAAACGTTCTTATTTTTTTGGAGGTATTTAGCTATTCCTAAAATATAGAGGCCGCTGATAATAGTTAGCATAACCATGAGTCCTTTTTCTAACTCTCCCACTTTGAATAATTTATCCATAATAATGCTAAAACTATTAAAAGAAATATGAGTAATGATCGGAGCCCATAAAGAACCGGTGTTATAATAAAGCAGGCCTAAAATAACACCGAGAATTCCGGCATAGATTCCTTGAAAAAGGTTACCGTGAATCAAACCGAAGATGATAGCTTGAATGATAATCGAGACCTTTAGGGAAAGATTTTTTTTGAGTTCATTGAGAATTAAGCCTCTAAAGAGAATTTCTTCCAGAATAGGAGCTACAATTCCCGCTACTAAGAGGATCATCAAAGGGTCGGAATTATCCATGATAGCCCTTAACAATTGGTCGTGCTGGCTACTATATCTAGCTAACGATGGAATTAAGTATAATAAAACTACCAAAAAATGTAATGCAATACCTAAAATAGTTAACAAAAAGGAGTTTTTAGTACTTAAGGCCTTGAAACCACAATTCTGGAAAAAGTCTTTCTTTTTGATGGCAAATAGCAACCAATAAGTTAAAAATGAGAGAATAGCCGCAATTAGAGTGATTGTTATTGCATTTTGTAATATGTAGTCCATTACACTACTCAGGAGATAATTAACATTTAAAGCAGTGAGATCCATAGTGGTAAGATCTAGGCCGAAAAAAATAATCCCCGTAAAAGCTACTAAGACCTGAGCAACAATAAAAATGTAAACATAAAAAATACTCTTTAAAATACTTTTGATTTTAGCCCCCACAAATACCATCCTCCAATACAATTTCTAACAGTATAGTTTTATTTGATTCTTAGTTGTTTTTCTCTTGGGATAATTATATACTAAACAGCTAAATTTTACAAAAACTATTTAGTTACGAAAAGGTTACATTTTAGTTAACAAAAATTCGAGATACTTTATTAGCTGCGTTTTCTGCTTAATTTAATAGCAATATTATTTTTTAAAGTTGTATTTTAGAACTTATTAAAAAGAAATCCCTTTTTTGTTGTAGCTTTAAAAAGGGATTTATAGAATAATTATATTAAAAATTATCTTTTTGGTGCATTTTGAAGATGAAAAATTAAAATATTTGATTTGGACTAAGGTAAATGGGTTTCACCCATCAAAAAACGGTCACATTCTCTAGCTGCTTCCCGGCCTTCGTTAATGGCCCAGACTACCAGGCTTTGGCCTCGGCGCATATCTCCCGCGGCAAAAACTCCTTCAATATTCGTGAGATATTTACCATAGTCGGCTTTGACATTGGAGCGATTGTCGCATTCGAGACGCATTTGCTGGGGGATGGTGGCCTCAGGTCCTAAAAAGCCCATGGCCAAGAGCACCAGATCAGCGGGCCGGGTAGTCTCGCTGCCGGGAATTTCTTGGGGGAGAAATCGACCGGAGGCATCCTTTTCCCAAGCAACCTTAACTGTTTTCATTGCAGTTACCTTACCTTGGTTATCCCCGATAAATTCTTTGGTACTTACACAAAAATGGCGGGGATCAGCGCCAAAGACAGCCGCCGCTTCTGCTTGACCATAGTCGACTTTTTTAGTTTTAGGCCATTCGGGCCAAGGATTTTCGCTATTCCGGTCTAAAGGAAGTTCGGGAATGATTTCTAATTGGATAATGCTTTTACAGCCATGCCGGAGAGCGGTGGCCACACAGTCAGTGCCAGTATCACCACCACCGATAACTACTACATGCTTATCTTGAGCAGAAATATAATTTTGGTCATCGAGCTGAGAGTCTAAGAGACTCTTGGTATTCGCTTTTAAGAAGTCCATGGCGAAATGAATTCCTTGAAGGTCACGACCCGGAATTGGTAAGTCCCGTGGTTTGGTAGCGCCACAACATAAAACCACAGCATCAAATTCGGTCAATAATTTTTCCGCGGGAAGCTCTGCGCCGATTTCGGTATTGGTTACAAAGGTAATTCCTTCGGCGGCTAGTAGAGCGGTACGACGT
>JANQHU010000385.1 GCA_028282485.1 Bacillota bacterium | reverse complement strand
ACTAAATTCCGAATGATTTAGAATGATGATAGGTATACCTCTACCTCTCTATCCCATAATTTGTGGGAGAGAGGTTTTTCTTGTCATTGGTTTGTATTGGATTTAAGTTTTTATTGTTATATAATGTTAATTTTGGAGGAAAGAAGCATGTATAAAAAGGTCTCAACCGACTTAAACTTCGTAGCTCGAGAAAAAGAGGTTTTAGAATTTTGGCAAAAGGAGCAGGTCTTTGCCAAAAGCATTGCAAATCGAGTCGGCAAACCCGTCTTTACCTTTTACGACGGACCGCCTACGGCTAACGGCAAACCTCATATTGGCCATATCCTAACTCGGGTCATTAAAGATATTATCCCCCGTTATAAAACCATGAAGGGCTATCAAGTATTAAGGAAAGCTGGTTGGGATACCCATGGTTTACCAGTCGAATTAGAAGTTGAAAAACAGTTGGGAATTAATGGTAAGCCAGAAATTGAGACTTATGGGGTAGAGCCCTTTATTAAAAGCTGTAAACAGAGTGTCTGGAAGTATAAAAACGAATGGGAACAAATGAGTGCTCGGGTGGGTTTTTGGGCAGACATGGAAAACCCATACGTTACCTACGATAATAATTATATTGAGTCGGTCTGGTGGGCGATCAAAAAAATCTGGGAAGAAGATCTGCTTTATAAAGGGCATAAAATCATTCCTTATTGCCCCCGCTGTGGGACTTCTTTATCGAGCCACGAGGTGGCCCAAGGCTATAAAGATGTAAAAGAAGCCTCCATTTACGTGAAGTTTGCGGTAAAAGATAAGCCCCGGGAATTTTTACTAGCCTGGACCACAACCCCCTGGACCTTACCTTCCAACGTGGCCTTAACGGTTAATCCGAGGGAAAATTACGTCAGGGTTCAGCAAGGAGAAACAGTTTATATCTTGGCCGAAGCTCTAGTAGAAGCAGTTTTAGGCGAGGAATACGAGATTCTCGAAAAGATGCTAGGCCAGGAGTTACTTGGCCTCGAATACAAACCTCTCTTTGATTTTGCTCAAGTTGAGCAGAAAGCTTTTTATGTGGCCGGGGGCGACTTTGTCACCCTGACCGATGGAACGGGAATTGTGCATACGGCTCCAGCCTTTGGAGAGGATGATGCCAAAGTGGGCCGGGAGTATAATCTTCCTTTTGTCCAGCTTGTTAATGAGCAGGGAACCTTTATTGAAGCGGTCGAGCCGTGGCAGGGCCTCTTTGTGAAAGAAGCGGATCCCTTAATCATCAAAAATCTAGCGCAGCGAGAGTTGCTTTATAAAAAGATGGATTACGAACATTCTTATCCCTTTTGTTGGCGGTGTGATACTCATCTACTGTATTACGCTATGGATACCTGGTTTATTAAAATGACTGCTGTCAAAGAAAAGCTCTTAAAAAATAGTAATCAAATTAACTGGCTCCCTGAGAATATTCGGGAAGGCCGGATGGGTAACTTTTTAGAAAATGTAGTTGACTGGGGCTTGAGTCGTTCCCGTTACTGGGGAACTCCTCTTCCTATCTGGGAGTGTGCTTGTGGCCAACGGCACGTCATCGGAAGTATTGCCGAGTTAAAGGAAATGGGGGAAGCAGTTCCAGAAGATATTGAGTTGCATAAACCTTATATTGATAATATTCTTTTAAACTGCCCGGCCTGTCAAACCGGCAAGATGAAACGGGTGGCTGAAGTAATTGACTGTTGGTTTGATTCTGGCTCCATGCCTTTTGCCCAGTGGCATTATCCTTTTGAAAACGAAGCCATTTTTCGGGATAATTTTCCAGCGGACTTCATTAGTGAAGCCATTGATCAAACCCGAGGGTGGTTTTATACCCTGCTGGCAATTGCCACCCTCCTTTTTGACGAACCACCTTTCAAAAATGTGATTGTTCTCGGTCATGTGAATGATAAAGACGGCCAGAAGATGAGTAAACATAAAGGAAATGTAGTTGATCCCTGGCAGGTGTTAGATAAGCAAGGGGCGGATGCGGTGCGTTGGTATTTTTACGTCAACAGTGCCCCGTGGTTACCGAGCCGTTTTTATGAAGAAGCAGTTAGTGAGAGTCAGCGCAAGTTTATGGGAACCCTTTGGAATACCTATGCTTTTTACGTTTTGTATGCTAATATTGACCAGTTTAATCCGGCGGAGTATTGTCTCGAATATGATAAACTAGCCGTAATTGATAAGTGGGTTTTGTCCAAATTAAATTCTTTAATCCGGCTAGTAGACCATAATTTAGAAAATTATAAGATAACGGAATCGGCCCGCGCAATTCAGGAGTTTGTAGATGAGTTAAGTAACTGGTACGTGCGGCGTTCCCGGGAACGGTTCTGGCAGAAAGAGACTAATCAAGATAAGATTAATGCTTATCTTACCTTATATCATGTTTTGGAGCAAGTAATTAAGCTAGCGGCTCCCTTTGTCCCCTTTTTGGCGGAAGCGATTTATGGGAATCTAGTTCAAAATACCGCCTTTGATGCCCCGGCGAGTGTTCATTTATGTGATTTTCCGGTGGTCAATGAGCAGTTTGTGGATCGAGAATTAGAAAAGAATATGGATTTGGTGTTAAAGGTAGTCGTCTTAGGGCGGTCTTGCCGCAATACAGCTAATATTAAAAACCGTCAACCCATTGCTACCATGTATATTCAAGCCCCTTTTGAGTTGCCGCAAATGTTTAAAGAATTAGTAGCAGAAGAATTAAACGTCAAAGAAGTTACTTTTGTAGCCGATGCCAGTAAGTTTATTGCTTATCGGATCAAACCGCAGTTAAAACTCTTGGGGCCCAGGTATGGCAAATTAGTTCCCCAAATAGCTCCGGCTTTAGCAGAGTTGGATGGGAGCGAAGTGGTAGCCGCTTTGCAGAGAGGGGAGCAAATTACCTTAACAGTAGCAGGAACGGAGGTAGACCTTGCGGAAAGCGAAGTCTTGATTGAAACGATCCAAAAAGAAGATTTCATTTCGGAAACAGCAAAGGAGTTAACCGTAGTTTTGGATACCAATCTGACGGAAGCGCTGATCGAGGAAGGCTTTGTGCGGGAAATTATTAGCAAAGTGCAAACTATGCGCAAAGAAGCCGGCTTTGAAGTGCAGGATCATATTCAGTTATATTATGGTGATAATGCCCGGATCACGGCAATAATTGCTGCTAATAACCAAATGATCGCCGAGGAAGTCTTAGCTGACCAAATCACCCTCGGCCAGCCGGAAGGTTATGCTAAAGAGTGGAATATTAATGGTGAGCAAGTGACTTTCGTAGTGGTGAAACACTAAAAAATGAGCTAACAATTTTTTGAAAAATATAAGAGGTTATCTGCAAAATGGTTTTTTGGAGTTAGCCTCTTATTTTTTTAAGTCTTAATTAAAGAAGGTTATGCTGATAAAATTTATGGTAACCGTTAAAATCTATCGGCTATTCTTGCAACTAAGTTCAAAAAGAAAGATACCCCATATATAAAAAACTAGTTCATATCAAATAAAACCCCGGTGGGAGGCCGGAAGTCTTTCTGCCGTTTTTTGGAATGAAATTGTAATAATTTTAAATTAATGTTATAATTAAGATCAGATTATTAAGTATATAAAGGATAATCAGAGATATTAATTAAATTTTTTTTGAGGAGGTTCAGGTTTGATGAGTATTGATGGAGTAGGTTCTATAGATTCTATTAGAAAGAAGCCTGGGCCAGGAAGGGTTGGTAATAGTATTAAAAGACCTGTAGCAGGTTCTGGACCAGGTGGTATGGAGATTGGAGGGGTGAATGGTCAACAAACAAGAGTTAAAGGTGATAGTTTGCAATATATAA
The DNA here is from genome assembly GCA_028282485.1 of Bacillota bacterium. Taxonomy (GTDB): domain Bacteria; phylum Bacillota; class UBA4882; order UBA8346; family UBA8346; genus JANQHU01. The sequence goes on along the minus strand of JANQHU010000385.1, from coordinate 3,074 downwards.
ATTCAAAAGAATTAATAAATAATCAAATTAAAGTAACTAAAGAAGAAGTGTTCAATTATTTGTTGAACAAGTTTATTAACTTGGTTAAAGTTAAAGATAAAGATAACAATAATAACCAAGGTAATACCCCAGAATTACCTTTGCATAAATCACCAAAAGCAATGCCGACAGAACAGCAAAAAAATTTTACATCCCGAGATAGTGCTATTTCGCCTAATTGTGTAAAGAAAAAGCGCCCCCTTAATTATCAACAATTATATAAGGAGTATCAAAAAAAAGATATTATTCCTGATAGAAAAGAACAAATAGAAGAAATTTTTACTGCCAAATTATTTGCAGAAAATAAACCCCTTGATTCTATTGAACATCAACATGCTGAGATAGCTCTTAAATATTTGAAAAAACAAATGCTTAAAACTGTAAATATGATAATAAAAAATACTGGATTAGAATTACCAATTGTAATGAAATTATTATACGAAATTAGTAGTGATAAAGGAAAAATAACAGAATACCAAAATAATGCTGAAGAAAATGAAGGCAAGGTTGATATACATATATTTAAAAATAAAGGGTTCGCTACCTGCGCTGCTAATAACTACGCTACTATAGTTAATTTAGATAAGAAAAAAATAGTGAATAAAGCAATAGAGTTTGAAAAGATTAGCAAGGTTAATGATGAATGGTTGAGATTACAAAATTTATTTACAGATTTTTTTGGTGATCCAATATTTGTGAATCAGACAAAAGGTTATACCACTTTTAATTTAAACCAAATTTTTAAAAAAGTATTAGAAGAAATGAATAAAGGAGAAAAAATAGCAAAAAATTTAGACCATGATAAAAATAATAAAAGAAGTCAAAATATACTTGAAACATATACAAATTGGGGCATAGAGGAATTTTTTAGATCCAAGATTATAGGGATTGGAAAAATTTGTTGAGCAAATAGTTATAGTCGTCGATTTGTTGAAAATAAAATTTTTGAAAAGATTTTTATTTAATTATAAAAAATGATATAATTTTATCAAAGAGGTATCTTAAATATAAGGATACCTTTTCTATTTTATTTAAAAAAAAGCTATCGCTTTTTAAAAAATTTAAGGGATGATTCTTTGATAATTCGCAAATACGAACAAATGAAAAGATATCGCCAGATAATCTTGGTTTTGGTCAAGCATGGTTTTGGTACTTTTATGGACCAATTAGGCGTCTTAAAGCATTTAAATATAAAATGGCATAAAAGTTTGCAAGACACAGCCAAGCTAAATACCCCGCAATCTATTGGGCGACGCTTACGTGAATCTTTTGAAGAATTAGGGACCACTTTTGTAAAGTTGGGGCAACTGCTTAGCACACGTAAGGATCTATTACCCGAGGAAATTATTAGTGAGCTGGAAGAGTTGCAGTACGGGGTAAAGCCTTTTCCTTTTGCAGAGGTCAAAGAATTGATTGAAAGTGAACTGGGAGATACCCTGGAAAATCTCTTTACCGAATTTAAATCAACGCCGATAGCCGGAGCTTCCATTGCTCAAGTTCATGTGGCCCGGCTCCCCTCGGGGGAACAAGTGGTGGTCAAGGTCCAAAGGCCGGGGATCCAAACTGCCATTAAGCAGGATATCACTATCTTACAAGATCTGGCTCATTGGGTGGATTCCTATACAAAGTATGGCAAATTATACAGCTTTAGCAGAATTGTTACCGAGTTTGCCGATATCTTGAGGCAGGAACTGGATTTTCAGATCGAGGGAGAAAATGCCGAAAAGTTCAAAAGAAATTTTGCTGCCCAGACCGGGATCAAAGTACCCTTGATTTATTGGCAAAAGACTTCCCAGCGCATATTAACTATGGAGTATATTAATGGCTATCGGTTAAGTGAGCTGGAAATGATGACTAACCAAGGATTCAGCCCTAAACTAATTGCCCGAAGAATTTCTGATGCTATTTTACACCAGATTCTACAAGACGGATTCTTTCACGGAGACCCCCATCCGGGCAATTTAATGATTCTACCGGATGAGACGGTGGTTTTTTTAGATTTAGGGATGGTCGGCAGAATTAACGAAGAACGGAAGAATCTTCTCGTCCGAATGATGCTGGGGGTTGTTTTTAAGAATAGCAGATTATTGGTACAAGCTATTTTAGAATTAGATCCCACTGCTCCCCGTATCAATGTCAAGGTCTTAGAAAAAGAGATTAACCGACTCCGGGATAAATATTTAGCAGTGCCTTTACCCCAAATAAAAATGGGCCAAGTCTTTCAAGAAATCTTTCGCATTGCGTTTTCTTATCAAATTTTTATTCCGGAAGAATTTGCTTTACTGGCTAAAACTTTAGTGATTTTAGAAGGGGTAGTGGAAAAGCTGGATCCGAGTCTTAGTATTATGGAGCTTGCCGAGCCCCTCTCCAAAAAGCTTATTTTTGAAGTCTACTCTCCCGCGAGCATTGGTAAAGAAATGTATGGTAGCTTGGTTGATTATGGAAGTCTTTTTAAAGAGCTACCAGGATACCTCATAAATCTCTTGAGCAAAAGTGATAATGATGAATTAACGATACAACTGAAAATTAAAGACATTGATCGGCTCGAACAGAGAACCGATGGGATGATTAACCGCCTTTCCTTTAGTGTAATCTTGTTAGCCGTCAGTATTATTATTGCCGCCATTTTAATCAGCTCTAGTTTGAACGCCAGTGGCCCAGCGGTAAATTATTCGTTAAATTTAAATTTTTTAAGAATTAGCCTAGTTATCGCGGGAATTGTGATTGTAGGATTAATTATCTCAATTTTTCGTTCTCGTTGGTAATAAAATTAATATATTTTGTAAAAATAAGAAAGAGAAACAGGGATCAAAGCATGACTAAAGTCTACTTTATATTCCCTGTTTCTAAAAATTTTTGGGGATCAAATAACTATTAGTGGAGGAAAATGGTCCAGTTATCACCATTATTATTATCCCAATTACCACCAGCATCTTTGAAGCAGAAATTAATTTCTTCATTACCTTGAGCTTTGATATTGGCTCCAAAGACCCCGTCTTTTTGTTGTTCCATCTTTACGGTTTGTGGCGCAGAGT
>JANQHU010000372.1 GCA_028282485.1 Bacillota bacterium | reverse complement strand
CTTAGTCTACTAAAAGAACGAAAACCTAATATTTATGAACAATTAAAAGGAAACGTTTTGAGTTTGAACTCAAGTGAAACAGATGAAGTATAAAAGTAGGGTGCTGGATATATAATATAAAACTATAAAAAAATGCCAAAAGATCAGAAGTTAGTTGAAATATATTAATTTCTGATTTTTTTTTGGAAAAACAAAAGTTTTCAGTAATTAATTTAAAAAGATTTGTAAAAGAGATTAGGTCAAAATTTTTTTATAAATTCAGGAAAACCAATCATAATTATCTATAAATAAGGTAATAATAGCGAAGAAAATGTATTTTAGTAATAAATAGTAGCATAAAAACGTTGAGGAAGTTGAGGAAATTGTTTATAATTAAGCTATGTTTGTTTCAAGGTCTAATATAAGGATTTTAAAAAAGCATTACTAGCAGTACTTCAAAGAATACTTCAAAGGAGGAAGTTTTACGTGGCAAATGATAAGAAAAAGTTACCCCAAGTTGCTTATTTTTGTATGGAATACGCTTTAGATAATTCCTTAAAAACTTATGCCGGAGGGTTAGGGATTTTGGCGGGGGATTATTTAAAAGGAGCCAAGGATTATGACTATCCTATGGTGGGAATCGGGCTGAAATGGAAGCAGGGTTATAGCGATCAGATGATTGGCAAAGACGGCCAGCCTTATGATACCTATCATAATTATCAGTATGATTTCTTAAAAGATACCGGGGTGACGGTAACAGTTAATATTCGGAAACGAGAGGTGGCTTGTAAGGTTTGGCAGGTAGACTCTTTTGGCAATGCCCCTATTTATTTATTAGATACAGATTTGCCGGAAAATGGCGATGACGCTTGGATTACCGGGCAGCTTTACGGTTGGTTTGGTGAAGAGAGAGTGGCCCAAGAGATGGTTTTGGGCATTGGTGGGGTGCGAGCCTTACGGGCCTTGAATATTCCGGTTGAGGTTTTCCATTTTAACGAAGGCCATGCGGTCTTTGCCGGCTTAGAATTGATGCGGGAAAAAATGGAGCAGAAAAAAAGTTTTGCAGAGGCTTGGCATCTTTCCAAAAAAGAAATCGTCTTTACCACACATACCCCCATTATTCAGGGAAATGAATCCCATTACTTAGAACGGCTCATGTATCTGGGGGCTAATAACGGCTTAACGATAGAACAGATGTCCGAAATCGGCGGGGCCCCTTTCAATATGACAGTAGCCGCCTTAAGGTTGGCGCGAATTACTAATGCTGTAGCTGCTCTTCACGCGGTTACCGCTAATCAAATGTGGGAACACATTAATAATCGTTCCCCAATCATTGGGATTACCAATGCCATCCACCTACCTACCTGGGTTGATGAAAAAATGATTAAACTGGCCGAAACCGGAGGTGATCTCTGGAAGCGGCATCAAGAGAATAAAGCAGAATTAATTGGTTTTATTAAAGCCCGCACCGGGGTTGAACTGGCTGCGGATGCCTTATTAATTGGTTTTTCCCGGCGGGCGGCTGGTTATAAACGGAGTGATCTGATTTTTCGGGAAGCCAGTTTTATTGAGCCGTTGCTAAAGAAACGCAAACTGCAAATCGTTTTTTCCGGAAAAGCCCATCCTCTTGATGATATGGGGAAAGAAATTGTCGCCAAATTAGTAAAAATGGCTAAGCGCTATCCTCAAGCGGTCGTCTTTTTAGAAAATTACGATATGACCATCGGCCGGGTTTTAACCAGAGGCTCCGATATCTGGCTTAATAATCCCCGGCGTCCCAAAGAAGCCAGCGGCACCTCCGGAATGAAAGCCGCTATGAACGGGGTGCTCAATTGTAGCATTTTAGATGGCTGGTGGCCGGAAGCCTGCCAAAACGGCATTAATGGCTGGCAGTTTGGCGATGGCTTTGAATCCGAAAATGTGATGGAGTTAGATGAACATGATTTTCAAGCGCTCTGTAAGGTGCTCCAAAAAGAAGTGATTCCTACCTATTATGACCGCCGGGAAAAGTGGGTGGAGATGATGCGCCAGAGTATCTTGACTACTAAAGAAGCCTTTGGGGTGGGGCGAATGTTAGCCGAGTATTATCAGAAGTTGTATCTGCCAAACTAGTTAGTTGTTATAAATTGGATTTAAATTTTTAAAAAATTTTTTTTGATTAAGAAGGAATTGAAAATATTTTAGCGAATAATTTTAAGCGAAATCAGTTATCATTTAATATTCGGTAAGCTTCCCTAAAATGATTAGCGAAACATGGACAGCTAAGCTTTGTCGGGGAACTTGAAGGAGGTGTTGCCCCCGGCGTTTATAAGCAGTATCGAGGTTTTAATGTTTGAAGTAAGATTGTAAAACACATTTTTTCAATTTTGAGGAGGTAATTTCGTGAAAAAGTTTATTACAGGTGCAGTTACCGCTGCAATGGTTTTATCAATGGCTACCATGTCATTAGCAGCTACTCTTTCTTATTCCGGAAAAGTTTCTGTTGAATTAAATAGTCGTGATGGTTTTGTAGGTGCAGAAGACGATGTTTATATGACCGTTGATTATGCTAAAGATTTTGGCGAAGGTTGGAGTGCTGGTGTTAAATTCGACGTGAAACCAAATGAAGGCACTTTGGGTGATTCTATTTATATTGATGGTACTGGTTATATCAAATACACCGAAGATATGTGGGATGTTAGCTTCAATACTGATGCCGACTACAGTGTGGGTAATGATTTAAGTGATCAGTTCACTACCCTTGATGGAACAGGGCCGGGGTTAGAAGTTAATGTTAAGCCAATGGAAGGATTTACTTTAACTGGAGACCTTGCTCAAATCGAGAAGGATGATGCTTTAAAAAATAGCGATGCTGACTTTGGTTATGCTGTAAAAGGCGAGTATAATCTAGATGGCGTAGTTTTCGGTGCAGGTTATCTTGGCGAAAACAATGCTGACAGAGCTGCTTTTGGTATCTACGGTTCTTACGCAGTAAACGACATGATTACTGTTGGTGCTGAGTACGGTGACCGTACTGTTAACGGTAATGACCATGACACTGCAATTATGGGTAAAGTAAGCTATACTGCTGATCCTTTAACTGCTAACCTCAGCTATACTCAACGTAACGGTGGTTATGCTATTAAAGATGATACCGAAGGTGAAGTGTACGTTTTAGCTGACCGTTTCTGGGATGACAACATTGCTGCAGATGGTTACTTGGTCTGCTTCGATATGTCTTACAGCATTGATGAAAACTTAAAATTAGTTGCTGCTGTTGATTACACCGATATGGATTTTAATAAAGTTGATAATGGCGATACCGTAAACATTGGTTACAAAGCTGCTGTAGTAAAAACTATTGTTCCTAACGTTGATTTTGAATTAGGATACAAGAGCTTTATGAAAGATAAAGTATACGCTACTATCAGCGCTGAGTTTTAATTAAAAGTAATTTAATAGTTTAATAGTAAAACAAAAACACTTCTTTCGAGAAGTGTTTTTGTTTTACTTATCAACAAGTTATTAACATTTGTTGATAAGTGTTGTGAATATCTGAAGAAAATGTTGATAAGTATCTTCTTGTTAAAATTTTTAGTGAAATAATATAAAAGGGTAAGTTGAATGGATAAAAATGTAATAATAAATAATTATTTCTAAAAAAAAGTTACTACCTTGCCGATAATTTATAATAGATGGGTTTGGGGATATTAAAGGCGGGAGAGGGTTAAGTTGGCCAACGGAACAACTAGTAATAAAAATTTGCAATTAACTGTAATTGATCTTGGTCCCAATAAGATTCAGGATATCGTGGGGAGAACTAAAAGATTTTTAGAAAAAAGCGAAGAGAGTGGCGGGATAATTCTCGATTTTTCCAGAATTAAAGATATTGATATGATTGGTATCACCTTTGTCTTGGGGTTATACCGTTTGGCCGTAAAGTACAATCGGAATTTTAAAATAATTAAGATGGATCCCTTTGTATACCAGATCTTTAAGGAAAACGGGTTGCATAGTAAATTTTATATTGATCGTAGCAATGCCTAAGAAACTCCCAAACTACCGGGAGTTTTTATTTTAAAGAAATTATGTGGCAGTTCGAGGGGGAAAAGTTTAACTAAAAGCGAAAAATAATAGCAAGGATATTTGTATCATGATCGATTAATTTTAAATAAATTAGCGGAGGTTGGCAATCTTAGTGGAATCATTATTAATGGGAGAAAAAATTGATCAATTAGGTTCTCAGGGGTTAAAGATCATTCAAAATCCGACGAAGTTTAAATTTACCATGGATGCTTTTTTACTAGCTAATTTTGTGCAAGTGAAATCGTCACAGCTGGTGATGGATTTAGGTTCTGGGGGTGGAGTGCTTTCGTTGTTGTTGGCTCAGAAAGCAGCCCGAATCATGGGCCTGGAGATTCAACCGGAATTAGTAGCTATGGCGCGACGCAGTGTGGCCTTAAACGCTTTAACGGAGGTAATCACTTTTTGGGAGGGTGATTTATGTTGTTTACCCGAGGAGTTAAAAAGAAATTCCTTTGACTATGTGATTAGCAATCCTCCCTTTTTTCCCTTAACCAGGGGACCAGCTTCGGGGAATGCAGCTTTAGCTACGGCGCGGTTTGAGGTGAAAGCTACCTTAAAAGATGTTATTTTAGCTTCCCAGCGTTTAGTTAAAGGTAATGGCAAAGTAGCCTATATCTTTCCGACTAAGCGTTTCCCGGAAATGTTACTTACTTTAGCCAAGCATCATTTGCAAGTGCAACGCCTCCGGTTTATCTATCCTTACCAAGGGAGTTTATCAAATTTATTTTTAGTAGAAGCGGCTATTAATAGTAAAAAAGAGCCGGAAGTCTTACCGCCTTTAATCGTCCATGAACCTTCCGGAGAATATACTACCGAAATGCAAAAAATATTTGCCAGTTTTTAAATGAAGTTTTGTGATAAATAAGTCGTTGTGGTAATTTGTGTAAAAAAGTCTGCAAATTTTCTTAAAAACTATAAAGTTTTTTGATGAAAAGTCGATACTATTAATAATCAAGCAGGGAGGCTTATTTCCGCCACGGAGGGCGGTTTAATATAAAAAAATAAATTAACTAAAATTAGTAAGCGGCTTCCAAAAGGCCGTTTTTGTTATTTTAAGTGGTGATTTAATTAGCATGTCTAAAAAATTTGCCGGAAAGTTATATAAAGTTTGTTTTAAATATGCCGATATTTTAAACAATAGGAGATTTGCTAAAGAATTTATGATAAAGGAGTATCAAAAATCTCATGGCTAAAAAAGTTTTGATTGTAGACGATGCTTCAGTGATTCGGATTGTTTTAAAGGGGATTTTATCTTCCGCTGGTTTTGAGGTAACTGAAGCAGTTAACGGGGTCGAAGCGCTTCAGAAGTATACGGAACTTCGTCCCGATTTAGTTACGATGGATATTACAATGCCGGAAATGGATGGAATTGCCACGGTAAAAGAAATTAAAGCGATTGATCCAGCTGCCAAAATAGTTATGTGTTCGGCGATGGGACAAAAAACCCTGGTTTTAGAAGCGATTGAGGCCGGAGCCTTGAATTTCATTATTAAACCCTTTGACCATGCCAAGGTCATGGAAGTGATTAATAAAGTATTAGGGTGATTTGTGGTAGGTTTAACTTTAAAATAGCATTTTTCAAAAACGAATAGTTAACAGTTTGAATCTATGTTTTTAGGAAGAAAACATAGATTCTATTTGTTTTTAAAGTTAATTACTTATTCAAAAGCAGTTTAATTCCTATGGATACGAGCAGAATTCCCAAAGCTTTTAGATAGGAGAATGGGCATTTTTCCATACCGAAAAGCCCAAAGTGATTAATGATATAAGCAGTTAACAGTTGGGCCGCCACAATAATGGTGGTGGCCGTGCCGACGCCGAGACTATTGATGCCTCGAATTACGCCAAAAACAATGCATACCCCTAAAAGCCCACCCAGCCAACCGTACCAAGGAATCAGGTGGAGTTTTTCCCAATTCTGTTCTTTATAAAATAGAACCAAAGAACCGGCTGCTAAGGTTCCTACCACATGAATTAAGAAGGTGGCATTTAAATAACCGATAAAGCGGCTGGTTAAACTATTAAGGCTCCCCTGGATAGCCATAAACATTCCGGCGGTAATGGTAATGAGGACGGCTACTAATCTGTCTAGTGACATACTTCTCCTCCCTTGAAAGATTCATTTCGATTATTATTTCCTTTTTGGATAGTTTGGTATACTTATAAAATTAATTTGGACTTCCGGGAAAAAGGGATAATGGGCTCAGGGAGAAGGGGAGAGGAAATCTTGAAGTCGGCCTCCGGCTTGAACTAGTTGGGTAAAAGTACCGTTTGCTACTAGTCGGCCCCGATCTAAAACTAAAATTTGGTCCGCATGCCGGATGCTGGAGAGGCGATGGGCGATGATGATGATAGTTATCTTGCCTTGTAACGCTTCCAGGGCTGCCCGGATTTTTTGTTCGTTTTCCGTATCTAGAGCGCTGGTAGCCTCGTCCAGGATTAGGAGAGAAGGCTGACGTAATAAAGCGCGAGCCAGAACGAGTCGTTGTCTCTCCCCACCGGAAAGGCGCACTCCCTGATCCCCAATCATAGTATCAAGCCCATTAGCTAGTTTTTTAACAAAATCAGCGGCCGCAGCCGTTTCTAAGGCGTCCCATACTTCGTTTTCCGAAGCAGCGGGAGCCGCCCAAAGAAGATTGGTGCGGATACTACTATGAAAAAGATAGGGATCCTGGGGAACATAGCCAATAAACTTGCGCCAATCAGTTAGCGTTGCGGGGGTTAAAGGCCGTTCATCCAGGTAGATATGGCCTTTTTCGGGAGTAAGTAGCCCTAGTAACAAATCAACTAAGGTCGTCTTTCCGGCTCCCGAAGCACCGATAATGGCCGTGGTTTGCAAAGCCGGAATGGTAGTGTTCAGATCTTTAATGGCAAAGTCAGGAGAATTGTTGTGATACCGAAAAGAAACATTTTGACAGCGGATAGCCTTGGAAAAGGTGATATTGGCTCTGCTCTTTGGATCAAAAGCGGTTTCCTGATTGGCGAGGGCAGTATTTTTGAGGGATTCGTAAGCTTGTACCGAAGGCCAGATAACGGCAATAGTTTGCAAATTTGTTTGGAGGTTTTGAAACTCCGGCCATAGGCGGGAGAAAATGAGGATCAAGGCTAATAATTTTTCCGCTGAAGTCTGTAG
>JANQHU010000333.1 GCA_028282485.1 Bacillota bacterium | reverse complement strand
ATCCCGCAGCCCGGCCGGACCGGAAGCCCATCCGGAACATTGATTATGAGAATGAATATAATTGTATAGCGTATGTTGATCCACATACTTATTGATTTTAGGACACTTTAAAATCATTTGGGCCGAAGCTGCTCCACAGTAGTAACTAGTAATTTGCGTGTAATAGGGGATGTTAATATTTTTGGACCAACATCCCGCAAAAATTACCAAAGCCACTAGTAGCCCTGCTAGTGTCAGGCTGGAAAAAAACTTTCGGTTTACCGATAAAAACATCTGGCCTTGCCTCCTTTTAAAAAATTGCATTCGCTTTAATGTATGCAAAATACTTTCAAAAAGTATTACTTTAGCCCAAATAAAAAAAATCCCTTGCGGGATTAGTTTTTCTAATAAAAAACCTCCGTTATTAACCATAAACAGAGGTTTTACTTCATTATTTGGAGGCCTTAGCCACTCCTACTAATTGTTGAAAGGCTTGATTATCATGAACAGCTAAATCTGCTAATACTTTACGGTCAATCCCAACTCCGGCTTTTTTTAATCCATTAATAAATGTGCTATAAGACATTCCGTTCATTCGTGCTGCTGCATTAATTCTGGTAATCCACAATCTACGAAAATCGCGTTTTTTAGCGCGGCGATCCCGAAATGCATTGGCTAAAGCTTTTAATACTTGGGCATTAGCGGGACGAAAAATTTTACTTTTGGCGCCCCGATATCCTTTAGCCATTTTTAAAATCTTTTTATGTCGTCGGCGACTAGTATAACCGCCTTTTACTCTTGGCATTAAAATCTCCCCCTACTTAAATATTATACTCCCAACATGCGTTCTACTCTTCTTGAGTCACCCTCAAAAACCAATCCGGCTTTACTCAATCCTTTTTTTCGTTTGGGAGACTTACTCTCTAATAAATGTCTTTTATAAGCTTTATTTCTTTTAATCTTTCCACTTCCAGTAAGTTTAAACCGCTTCGCGGCTCCTTTATGTGTTTTCATTTTTGCCTTAGCCATTACTCTTATCGCCCCTCTCTCCTTCAGTTTTGCCAGCCAGAATCATCAGCATGTTTTTACCTTCTATTTTAGGCGCTCTCTCCAATACCGCGTAATCCTTTAAAGTATCGTAAAACTTGGTTAACAAATCTTTTCCTAATTCAGGATGCACGATTTCCCGTCCCCGAAAGCGAATCATTACTTTAACTTTATCTCCTTCTTTCAGGAACTTTAGGGCTGCTTTAATTTTTACTTGAAAATCATGATCTTCAATCTTAGGAGTCATCCTAATTTCTTTCACTTCAATAACGCGTTGTTTCTTCCGCGCTTCCCGTTCTCGCTTACTCTGTTCGTAACGGTATTTGCCGTAATCCATAATGCGACAAACCGGTGGTTTCGCATTAGGAGCTACCTCCACCAGATCAAGATTTTTCTCCTGAGCAATTCTTAGAGCATCACGCGCAGACATGATCCCTAATTGTTCTCCCTCAGAACTAACTACCCGAACCTCTCTGGCCCGAATCTCTTCATTAACTCTCAACTCGTTGCTAATCAGCAGCCACCTCCTAAAGTAATATAAACAAAAGCGAGAATTATATAAATTCCCGCTAACTTTTCTCATTAAACTACCATCAAAAAACGGTAATTATGAACCGTAACAAAATTTATTGTCCGGTGAGAAGCGGAAAATAGCTTCTACTTAATTTAAATTCCTAATCTACTATAACATTAAAATCCCCTCAAGTCAAGTAAGATTTTTCCTTAATTATCCGGCACCGCACTTGCCGCTTTAATAATTTCTTTAACTGCCTTCGGATCTTTGACAGTTGAAAAGAGAAAAAATCTTCGAAAGCCTTGATATAGGCTTATTTTTTTGTCAAATTTCTTATTTTAATATTGCGCACTTTATCGCGCTGTTTTGAAAGAGTGGGCACTGGACCCAAAAGGATGGTATATGAGCGGCTCCAGTAAAGTATATGACCTCACTGAGTTGGATGAAAAAACGGCGATGGATAAGATTTTTTACAAGCAACGTTGGATAAACGAAAATGGGTTGGAACAAAACCTCGTTGTGACCTTCTCGCCAAAGTATAAAAATTATCAGCAGACTATCCGAAATCGCCAAGTCGAA
>JANQHU010000258.1 GCA_028282485.1 Bacillota bacterium | reverse complement strand
TTCCTAATTTGGTGCCCACATTCCTAAAATAAGCTTTAAAAGCAATTTCTCCCCGGGTATTCAACTCAGTCAGAATCTCCTCCATCCGTTGCTTAATAGTCAGTTCCTGCTTGGGGACGGCTTTGATTTCCGTTTTTTCCAAGCTGGCTAAAACTGTTTCAAAAGCTTTCACCAGATCTCCTAGTGTTACTTTGCCCAATGTGTCCGGGGCCTTAGCAGTTTGCAAATCGGAAAAAGCTCCCCCGGATCGGGTATAAACCCGTAGCTGCTGGGCTTCTAAATCTTGCAAACTCAGACTGGCTTCCTTAATCTTTTTATATTCAATTAACTTGCGAGCCAATTCCAAACGGGGATCTTCTTCCCAAAATTCCCTCTCCGCCTCTGAATCTCGTAGCTGAGGGAGTAGCATTTGGGCCTTGATCTGCATGAGAGTAGCGGCCATAACTAAAAAATCGCCTACTCCATCCAAATTTAAGGTTTGCATGGTTTGCAAATAGGAAAAATACTTTTCGGTAATTAAAGCAATAGGAATATCTTGGATATCAAGCTCTTCTTTTTCAATTAAATGCAATAAGAGATCCAAGGGGCCGTGAAAAACGTCTAATCTTACTTCATATTCCATATTCAAAAAATAGTCCTCTAGTTAGTTCCGACTATCAGCGGCTTGCAAATATTTGAGGGCAGCCAGGCGGTGACGTCGCCGGGGTTCATGGTGGCGTTTAATCATTTCGACTACAGTCGGCTCGGCACCAAAAAGTCGGGCTAAATGCGCTCCCCGGGCCGGATGAATTAAATCCACATAAAGGCAATAACGAAACCGCTCCCACCATGAAGTGGGATTGGTCATGGCTAACCGCCTGCGGATAAAAGGGAAAAAACGCCTCACGATTCCTACTAAAATCCGGCTCCAAAAGTCAAAATCCCCTTCAATTTTACCCACATCATGGAGCAGGGCCGCTTTGACTAAAAGTAGTCTTTCTTTTTCGCTCAACCCTTTTTGCTTCTTTTTAAGAACTGTTTTGGCCACTGCTAACGAATGTTGTTGGTCAAATTTACTCATTTGATAAAAAAGAAATTTACTGGGTTCATCTAGATAAGTTTCGATCACCGTAATATCTTCCGGTAAAATTACCGGATAAAAACAAGAAATTATTCGCCTTACTAAACCCAAACTAGAAGCCCCCTTAGTCTTTTTACAATTTATTCTAACACTCTTTAATACAAGGCGTCAATAATCTTCCTAACAAAAACAACTACACCCGATAAACTCTCTCAAGATAGAATTTAGAGGTATTTCTTTATCCTCAAGGGGTAAAAAGTAGCTTAAAAATTTTAACAAACGTTTGGCTTCCGGATATTCCGGGCAATCATCGCTGATGGCCGATAATAAGGGTTCGGCATAATGCTTTAAAACTGCTAATTCGTAAATCAAAGCCGAATTAAACATTACATCCGCTTCTTCCTGAAAAGGAAAGATATTCGCCTCTTCACCCCGGCGTACCATGGGCCACATTCCGATGGTCTGCTTGGCATCATGCCCTCGAAACTGGTTATCCCGTACGATGCGTCGTAAAATCCGGTTATCCGTGGTGGGCAAACGGTTATGATTATCAATATTTAATTGGGTTAAGGCACTACAATAAATACGAAACTTATGGCTTTTGGGAATGGTAGCCGTCAGCCGATTATTTAAACCATGAATTCCTTCGATAATAATTGGTTGGTCGGGGCTGATCTGTAAAAAGCTATCCCGCCATTCACTGATTCCTTTTTGAAAGTTATAATAAGGAAGGGTCACTGGTAACCCGTTAATTAAAGCCGTTAGATGCTCGTTAAACAGGGCCACATTAATAGCCTCCAGACATTCATAGTCGGGCAACCCATCTGGCCCCAAGGGGGTTTTGGCCCGGTCAATAAAGTAATCATCAATGGAAACCGCTACTGGCTTCAAGCCATTTACCCGCAACTGGACCATCAAGCGTTGGGCAAATGTGGTCTTTCCCGAAGAAGAGGGACCGGCAATTAAAATCACCCGAATCCGTTCCCGCTCCGCTGCAATTTGATCGGCTATTTGGGCAATCTTTTTCTCCTGCAAGGCTTCCGCAATACGAATTAATTCCGCTCCCCGTCGGGCGGCGATGCGATTATTCAAGGTTCCTACATCATTAACTTCCAGAATTTTGGCCCATTTCTCGAACTCATAAAAAATTTTAGCTAACTTGCGTTGTTCGCGATAGGGTGGAATGACCCCGGGTTCTTCTTTGGCCGGATAACGTAAAATAAAGCCGGGCAAGTAGTAACGCAGCTCAAATTTTTGTAAATAACCAGTGGAAGGGACTAAGTAGCCGTAAAAATAGTCATTATAGTCTCCCAAACGATAAATATGGACATTCGGGCCTTTTCGGTATTTAAAAAGACGGACTTTATCTAATTGGCCCGCTTTTTGAAATAGCTCAATAGCCTCCGTTAAGGGAATAGTGGTTTTAATAATAGGCTCATCTGCCGCAATAATCTCTTCCATGCGGCTCGAAATTAGTTGGAGATCCTGTTGGGTTAACGAACGACCATCGGCAAAATCAATTTCGCCGTAGAGTCCTTTACTTAAGGAATGTTCAATCCGGATACGGCAATCGGGAAAGAGCTCGGTAGCCGCTCTAATTAAAACAAAAGAGAGACTGCGGGCGTAAAAGCGCACCCCGTCTTCTGAGCTTAAATCGATAAATTGCAAATAACTATTAGTTTGAGGAACATAATGTAAGTCGTGGATCTGATAATCAACTAAAGCGGCGACAATCGGGGACTGATCTTCTTCCTGAAAGTCCGCCGCAATTGCTCCCAAAGTAGTTCCGACAGGATATGTACAAGTAGTCCCGTCATTTAATTCAAAGGTTAGATCAACCATTTTTACCTCCCAAAGTGCTAAGTCTCTTTAGTAAAATATCTATCTTTATTGCTGCTTGAAAAACAGTCTTTCCCCGACTTTTACCTGGCTGTTGGCAATACTTCCTACAGGTAGCTCCAAAACCGAAGTAGCCTCCCGGATAGTCGGGCCTATTTGATTCGGCAGGATCTTAGGAATAACTGCCACAATCACTTCCCCTTGATTTAAATAGATTAAATCTAAGGGAAACCACATCCAGAACATGTGTACAGAATTACAGGGTTTCAGCCAAAGCCCGTTAAAATCCGGTGGCCAGTGGCGATAAAACATTAACCCGCGGAAACGTGAAAAAAAGGTGGCGGCCATACAGATATTAGAAAATAACAGTTTGTCGTCACCTTGATAAATATTAATTAA
>JANQHU010000360.1 GCA_028282485.1 Bacillota bacterium | reverse complement strand
CACCTTGCAACAGCTCCAAAAGGATACCAACTCCCAAAATCGAATTGACCGAGCTTTAACTGAATGGTTGCCTTTTTTTCTTCGTCAGGCAGAATGGGTCATTCAAAAACTACGCTACTTCCCAATCCACCAACAAAACCTGCCGGCAGGATTTTGTCACAACGATTTTGCCCCCCGGAATATAATAATTCACCATGAAGAATGGTGGCTGATTGACCTTGACTTGGCGGGAGAGAATCTTTTTCTACAAGAATTAGTCCAGTTTTCCCTCCGGCTACTGACCGCAACTGACTGGAATTATACCTTTGCTCAAATTATGCTGAAAGCTTATCAAGGGGTTCGTCCCTTAACCGCTGTTGAAGTAAAAACACTTCCTTATTTATTTTTTTTTCCGCAAAAAATATGGCGTTTTTGTCACCAAAGATTTCTCCAAAGACTACCCTGGACCCAAAAACGTTACCAGAGTCGGCTGTGGAAAATTTTAAAAGAAGAAGCAGCCCGCTGCCATTTCCTCAAAGCCTATTATCCCAAATTGCGGAAATTAATTTAACGAAAACCAGAAACTAAAAGGTGGTTAATGATGCAAAAAAAATTTAAAGCGCCCCCTCCTAATTTAGCCAGGCTTTTGGAGCCTTGGGGCCTAACCGTTTTCAACTGGGAAAAAGTCAAAGATGTCTACAAAGTCGAGACCGATCTAGGCCGAAAAAACTTAAAATTTTCGCCTTTAGAACCCCGCCGCCTCTGTTTTGTACAAAAGGCAATTCACCATTTGATTCAAAAAGGCTTTCCCTGGCTGCGACCCTTAATCCCTACTTTAAGGGGGGATACTTATATTTCTGATGGCAAGTATGCTTATTCCTTGTTTGACTGGATCGAGGGCAGGCAAGTTGATTTTTCTAATCCCGCCGAAATAAAAAAATCAGCCATGATTTTAGCTGATTTTCACCAAAAATCCCGAGGTTTTCAGCCTCCAGAGCATTCCAATATGCGGAATCGGTTGGGAAAATGCTTAGCACAATTTCAAGACCGTTACCAAGATCTCAAAAATTACCAGAGAGAAGCCCTAAAGAACCCAAAAGATTCCTTTGCCAAGGTTTATTTAAAAAGTAGCCCCTTATTTCTGGCCATGGCTAAGCAAGCGATTAACAAAATCGAAAATAGCGATTATCAACAGTTAGTGACTAATGCCTCCTTAACAAAACCCTTTTGTCATGGGGATCCGGCGGCCCGCAATTTTATTATTACCCCTTATAATGATGTTTTTTTGATTGATTATGACAGTTGTCGCTTGGATTTACCAATTATGGACCTCATTAAATTAACCCGTCGGGTTTTAAAGAGGGAGAGCTGGAATTTTCAAACAGCTCGGCTATTAATCGATTCTTATCACCAAATAAAGCCAATTTCTCCCAGTGAATTAGCGGTAATAAAAGGAGTCTTCTTTTTTCCCCAAAAATTTTGGCGAATCACCAACCGCTATTATGAAAATAAGCATAAGCATTCCAAAAAAAGACTCTTACGAAAACTAGCAAAACTGTTAAGCCAAACCAATAATTTCGCTCGATTTTTGCAAGAATTTGATGCTTATCACTTGGAAAGGGGGCAAAGCAGATGAAGAAAAACAACCTTTCATTGGATGTAGCTGCAATTTCCCAAATAACAGCAGCTTTTGGTTTTCAGCTTTTGGAAGTTACTTCTCACCGAAAAGTCTGGCGATTAAAGACTAACCTGGGCTATAAACATCTAAAATGCATCCCTTCTTTTTTAACAAGTGATGATTTATGGTTTATTTATGAAGCTTTAAATCACTTAACCCAGCAATCTTTTGAGAATATTCCCAAACTTTACTTAACTAAAGATAGGTCTCCTTTTTATCTCTGGGATAATAAATATTATCTTTTAACGGATTGGCATTTTAGCAAAGAACTAGACTTTCGGAATGCTCACGATTTAAGTGCAGCTACCCGCTTATTAGCTGATTTTCACTACAAAAGTCGTGGTTTCGAGCCCAGTAACTCCAATTACCGCACTTTTTGGTATAATTGGCCCCAAAAACTGAAAACCCGCATTAAACAGTTAGAAGACTTTTATGAAATCGCCCACTCCCAAAAAAAAGAGTGTCCGTTTAGCCGACTCTATCTCCAATATTTTGATGACTTTTATTTTCAAGCAACTATTAGTCTGCGGGCTTTATTAAACTCGCCTTACCAAAAAATCGCCAGTATTGATGCGGCTCATCGGAGTTTTTGCCATCACGATTATTCCGATCGTAATATCTTACGCACTCCCCAAAACAAGCTATTTCTAACTGATTTTGATTATTGTTTACGAGATTTACGAATTCATGATCTAATCAATCTTTTAATTCATAATCTGAAACACCGTCAATTTGATTCCGGGCTAGCCCAGGTAATTTTAGCCGACTATCATCAAGTTTCGCCTCTCAGTAAAGCAGAAATGGAAGTAATGTATATTTTACTCTGTTGGCCCCAAGATTTTTGGCAGATCGGACTCCAATATTATGACGAGAAACTGCCCTGGCCCCGGGAACGCTTTTTACGAAAATTAGAAAATAAAATAAAAATCCGTCTGAAGCGAGAATTCTTTTTAACAGAATTCCCTCAGCAAAACGGAATTTATCATTTCTGTGATCCAGTATTTTAGGTAAAACTTTTAAATTAATAAGGCAGATTAAAGTTTTTCGTCACCAGCATCTCCTGCTAAAACTACTTTACGGGAGAGATTGACCCGGCCTTGTTTATCAATTTCTACTACTTTAACCATTATTTCATCGCCAATATTGACGACATCTTCTACCTTGGCTACGCGTTCTTTGGCTAATTGGGAAATATGCACTAAGCCTTCTTTACCAGGTAAGACTTCCACAAAAGCACCAAAATTCATTAATTTGGTTACCTTACCCAGGTAGATTTGGCCGACTTCCACATCGCTGGTCAGCTGCTTAATGATTTCCTGAGCTTTAGCCCCGGCTTTAGAATCTACTGCGGCAATAAACACCTTGCCATCATCTTCAATATCGACTTCTACCCCGGTATCTTCCACAATCTTCCGTATGGTCTTGCCCCCGGGACCAATGACATCGCGAATCCGATCCGGATCGATATTAAAGGTAATGATCCGCGGAGCGTACATGGAGAGTTCTTCCCGGGGCTGGGCAATAGTCTCTAACATTTTTCCTAAGATAAAGAGCCTTCCTTCCCGAGCTTGGGCTAAAGCTTGGTCTAAAATAGCGCGGTTAATCCCCTTGACTTTAATATCCATTTGTAAGGCGGTAATTCCTTCTTGAGTACCGGCAACTTTAAAGTCCATATCGCCAAAATGATCCTCTAAACCCTGAATGTCCGTCAAAATCGCAAAATCATCCCCATCTTTTAATAAACCCATGGCTACTCCGGCCACCGGCTTTTTAATGGGTACTCCGGCATCCATTAAAGCTAAGGTACTTCCACAAATGCTCGCCTGGGAAGAAGAACCGTTTGATTCTAAGACCTCTGAAACCAGCCGAATAGTGTACGGAAATGTTTCGTCGGAAGGAATCATGGGTACCAAAGCTCTTTCGGCTAAGGCTCCATGCCCAATCTCCCGGCGTCCCGGACTACGCACCGGCCTTACTTCTCCTACACTGTAAGAGGGAAAGTTATAATGGTGAATATAACGTTTTGATTGTTCATCACCTAAGCCGTCAATAATCTGTTCTTCGCTAACTCGCCCCAGGGTACAAACGGTTAAAACTTGAGTCTGTCCTCTGGTAAATAAACCGGAACCATGGGTCCGTGGCAGAATTCCCACTTCTGCAGAAACCGGACGAATCTCTCCCAAACCGCGGCCGTCCGGACGAATCTTGTCCACGGCAATCATCTTGCGAATCTCTTCTTTAATAATAGTCTCGAGAACTTCTTCAATATCTTTTTCATTTGGGAGATATTCTTCCCCGAGAATCCCTTGGAAATGCTGCCGAACCTCATCTTTTACAGCCTCCATTTGGCTTTCCCGATCTAATTTTTCCTCAGTTTTAATCGCGGTAATCATCTTCGCGGTAGTAAATTGACGCACCTGGTTTTCAATCTCCTGATGAGGTGCGGCTAAAAGCGGCTCGATCTTTGGTTTTCCAACTTCTTCCCTAATTTTTTCAATAAAAGCAACTATTTCTTGAATGACAGCATGTCCCGCAAAGATAGCATCTAAGACATCCGCCTCGCTAATTTCATCTGCTCCGGCCTCGACCATCATAATCGCCTCTTTGGTTCCGGCAACCACTAACTGCAAGTCCGACTTTTCTGCTTCTTCCACTGTAGGATTAATAATGATCTCCCCATTAATCCGGCCCACTTTGACTCCACCAATAGGCCCGGCAAAAGGAATTTCCGAAATATGTAAGGCCGCGGAAGCTCCAATCATGGCCACTAAACTAGGCTCGTTATCCGGCTCTACCGAAAGAACCGTTGCCATTACTTGGACATCATTCCGAAAACCTTCCGGAAATAAAGGACGTAACGGACGATCGATCATTCGCGCCGCTAAGACAGCACTCTCCGGCGGACGTCCTTCCCGCTTAATAAAACCTCCGGGAATCTTTCCTACGGCATAAAGCCGCTCTTCATAGTCCACCAGTAACGGAAAGAAATCAATCCCCTCCCGGGGCGTGGCGGCCATTACTGCCGTTACCAAAACCACTGTTTCTCCGTATCTTACTAAAACAGCCGCATTAGCTTGCTTCGCCATTTTCCCGTATTCAATTACCAAAGGACGACCAGCTAAAGTCGTTTCCCATTTATACATCAGTTAAACCTCCTCATAAAACCCTTTCAAAAAACTACTAAATTAGTATTTCCCAAAACTTCTAAAAAGAAAAGCGGGTTACCCGCTTTTCTTTTATTTACGTAAACCAAGTCGTGATATGATCGAACGATAGCGTTCAATGTCTTTAGACGTAAGATAATTCAACAATCTGCGTCGTTGCCCAACCATCTTTAATAAACCTCGTCGAGAATGATGATCTTTTTTATGGGTTCGTAAATGATCGGTTAAATAATTAATTCGTTCCGTCAAAATAGCAATCTGCACTTCCGGAGAACCAGTATCACCTTCGTGAGTAGCATACTGACTAATCAGTTCTTGTTTCTTTTCTGTAGTTAACATCAGACTTCACCTCCTTTTTTATTTAAAGGCC
>JANQHU010000177.1 GCA_028282485.1 Bacillota bacterium | reverse complement strand
CCCGCTAAATAGGCCCTCACGTAATAAATGATTTCTCCCGCCGGGTTAACAGCGGGGTGAATCAATTGCTTCTCGGCTTTTTGCAAAATAACCACTTTCTTTGCAGCTTTTTGATCAAGTTCCAGATACCCTAAAGCCGCCTTTTCCGGTTCAATAAAGACGGAAAAGACCAAACGATTATTTTTTTGATCATAGGTTAAGTACCGATAATTACCCTGAAAGGTTAACTGCTGGACCCGGCCTTTCTGCCAGATAAAAATATTGCCATGGCGCAAAAAGGCAATCTGTTGCTTGCTTTTTAGCCAGATGGGATTCACCTCATCCGTCGGGGTATTGGTCAATTGGCGTAAAACTTTACCACGACTATTACAAGTCCATAGATCCCAATTCCCATTTAGATTTCGGGCAAAAACGATCTTTTGATTCTCAAAGAGCCATCCTGCTTGGCTGTCACCACCGGCCAGCAAGCTAACTCCTAGGATAAATAAGCTAAGCAGCAGCTTTTTCATTGGGTGCTCCCTTGTAATCCGGCGTATAAGGCATCAAAAATAACTAAACTCTTTTCTAAAGCTTTCTCTTGGTCTGCTAACTGAGCGAGGCCGTGAATCATTACTGCTAAACCTGCCGATTCGTTGGTAATCTTTTTGGCCCATTTATTCACTTCAATATCCCAGAGAATACGGCCGATCCTTTTCAAGGTGGGGTTTTTTAGTTGATATTTTTGTAAAGCTACTTCAAAAGCAGCCTGATTCAGCCCCCGCTTAATCTGGGCATAAGGAGTATCTAAATGTATTCCCCCTTGGGCCATACTTCCTTTGGGAAGAATTTTAAAGACTGCTTCTGGGTCGACAAAACGTTTCACCAACCAGACTACCCCGCATTTATCCGGTTCTAAGCCCGACCATAAAATATACTGGTGTTGGTTCCCTGCTAACCCCGTACCACAGCTCCAACTAAAAAGGGATAACGAAAGAATTAGCATTAACCATACTCTTTTTACTACCATCAAAAATCACTTCCTTATTTATTCAACAAAGCAGATTCGTCCCGATATTTCCACCCACTGGTCTTTCCCGGTGATGGTTTTAATCACCTTTCCCTCGGGATTAAGAACCCAAATCTTTGAGAAACCACTCGGATCATTTTCCATAAAGGCTAATAACTGGCCATCCGCAGACCAGGCAGGAATCGTATGGGCGTAAAAATCCGGCTTGCTGCTGGCTAAGGTCTTAATTTCATTTTGGAAATCCAGATCCACCAGACATATATGATCCCCGCTAGCCTGAGAATTGATAAAAGCAATTTTCTTGCCCCGGGGTGCCCAGACTGGATTACTAAAAGTTCCCTCGCGATTTAAAGCTAACTTTGCCGGCGGCGCGTCAGTATTAATTGGCAGTAAATAAAGGTCCGTCTTCATTTGAATCGCTATTTGGCTCCCATCCGGGGACCAACTGGGAGTCGAAGCAAATTGCCCCTCGGCACTTTGATATTTTTTGATAATCCTACCTTGATTGATATCGACTATTTGTAAAACCTGCCCGGCATCATCACTAACTAGAGCAATCTGTTGACTATTCGGGGACCAACTCAGGTAACAATTATTATGTTCTACTAAATCAAGATCAACTAATAGCCTTTTCTCTGTCCCATCCGGCTTCATCAGCCAGAGGGCGTAATTTTCCTTTTCTTCATTAGAGATATAGGCGATCCACTGGCCATTCGGTGCCCAAAGGGGATTAACATCGGTAGCCTCATTTTGGGTTAGTTGGATGAGCTTCTCGGGAGCCTGAGGCTGCAACAGACATATTTCGCTATCATAGCTTTCGCCATTGCCATCATTATGTTTCCGGCTCGCCACAAAAATTATTTCGTGGCCAGTAGCCCTTTTAAAGACAGAGGGGGTAGAGGCATCTCCTTGATATAGTTCCTCATTGGTTAAGCTTTTGGCTTCATCCTGGTGGTTAAGCCCGGCTAAATATAAATTTAAATAGTCATCTTGCTTAGCTACCGTAAAAATAATTTTTTGGGCATAATTATGGCTAATGGGGGGTTTTTCATCGGAACCGATTAGTCCAATTGAATTAGCTTTTTTGGGGGCTGGTTGATAACAGCCAGAAAAAAGCAGCAAAATATAAATGATGCTTACGAACTTCAAAAAATATGGTTGCTTGGAATGCACTTGATCGTCTCCTCCTTCATAAAAATAAGTCTCTCTTGGGCTTTTAATCCTTTAATTTTTCTACCAGATCCCGCCTAATCTCTTTTTCCACCTTGGCTTTACCAGGATCATCATAAACCAAATAAGGGGTGATCACGATTAAAAACTCATCCTGACTATCCTCATAACGTACTTTCTTAAAAAGATAACCGAGGAGGGGAATATCTCCTAGTAAAGGAATCTTTTGTACGGTTTTAATCTTCCGCTTATTTTTCAAGCCACTGATAATCACCGTTTGATGATCTTTAACCCGAATCGTGGATTCGGTAGCTCTCTCAATGGTGGACGGTAAACCGTCGGTAGTATCACCACCGTATTCACTAAACTTGGGCTTAATCTTCATGGTAATCTGTTGATTGGCCGAAACCCAAGGGGTAATATTAATAAAAAGACCAGTATCAAAAGTCTTTACGGATTCGGTTTTAGTGAGATTATCTCCGGTTCCGGTAGTGGTGGTAATCTTGTAACTCTTTTTGGTGGCAACGTTAAAGTTTACTTGATGACCGTTCAAGGTGGAAATCGTCGGATTTTGTAAGATTTTTGCTTGTCCTTTGGTAACCAGTAGTTTAATGGCCGCCAAAACATCGGAGGCATTACCGATATTTTTGAGAACAACATCTCCCGAACTGGGGCTCAGGTTTAAATGCTTGCCGTCCCGAAAACCAATGACGGAGTTAATTCCATGGGCCGGATCCCAATCCACCGCCGCGGAATTAGTTAAAGATAAGACCATAATGTCAAAGACAATCATCGGGTTCACCAGGTCCACTTTTTTCAGGTAATCCCCCACCTGATTAATTAAGTTTTGGGGCCCGGTAACGACCAAGGAGTTAGTCTCTTTCACCGCCACAATGTCAGTTTTGGGGATAGAGGGGGGGAATAGTTTCAGGATATCCTCGGCCTTCATATGTTTGATTTTAAAGACTTCCGTCTTCACATCCCGGGTCTCCAGATCAACCTGGGCTAAATAAGCGGCAAATTGTTTCTGAATAGTGGCCGGGGCTGAAACCACTAAATAATTTTTACCAGAGAGTTGCATAAAATTACCCCGATTAAAGATGGGCGGCAGATTTTTTAACAGCTCTGCTGCTTTTAGATACTTAATTTGATAGACTTTAATCTCGGCAAAATCGGCATTTTCCGGCCGGGCAATTAAGCCATCCCCAATTAAATAGGTACCCCGCTGATATTTATAGGTAAAAACAGTTCCTTTTAATAAATAATCCAGGGCTTCTTCAAAGCTCACCTGGCGCAATCGCACTTTATTAATGGTCCAATTAACTTGGGATAAGATCACCAGATTCAAATTAGCCCGGAGGGCCATTTCGCTTAAAACCGTGGCCAGAGGTGTGGCCTGCACCTCCAAATCAAAGGTAGCCGCAGCCGAATTATAAGAAAGCCGCAGATTACGACCCTGAGCAGTACTGCTTTTGTGGATATAATAAGAGTGGGGGCGTTTTTCGACAATTAAGCCTTGGGATTCAAAAAGTAAGTTTAAGCCTTGGGTTAAAGGTAAATTCTGAAAGTGGGCCGTGATTGGACCTTGGACTCCGAAACCAGTGACCAGATTTGCTCCGGTCTGACGGTTAAGCTCCTGAATCAACAATGAAGCCTCCACCTTATCGGCTGCCACACTTAACCGGTTATTGGCAAAGCGGACCCGCAAATCACCGCCCCGTCTTTTGGTAATCCGCCAGGCGGTTGCTTCTTTAATAACTTGCAATTTATTAGTATCACCTAGCAGGGCTAACCCCTGGGCTAAAGTTAAATCTTGAAAAAAGACGGTCACTTTTTGCTGTAAATCCTGGTCAACCACCACCGAAACGCCGGTTTTTTCGGTAATCCGCCGGGCTAAAAGCGCAATGGGAACCTCCTCGGCATCGATGGTCAAAAGATTCTCCCGGTAGAGCACACTAAAAGGAGTTGCCACCGGAATTCTTTTTTTGATATAGGTAATCTGGCCGTTTTTGACTTGTTCACAATTTGCTTCATTTAAAATAAGTTCCAGGCCTTCTTTTAAAGCAAGATCTTGAAATTCTAGAGAAATTCGTTGCTGTTTTAATTGATCATCCAAAACTAAATTTAAAGCCGCCTTCTCATTCAAGCGGCGGATAATGGTGTGGAGTCTTATTTCCACTGCATTAATTGATAAAAGCTCATCTCCATACTCCAGCTCTAAAAAGGAGCGGTATTTTTTCGAAATATGATAAACCCGATTCTGATAACTATAAGTAAGCTGATATTTTTGTGCAATTAAACTCAGGGCCTCTTTAAACCCTACTCGCTTTAGGCGCAGGGTCACTTTTCCGGTTACCTCTTTATCAACGAGAATATTAACTCCTTTAGCATCCGCTAACAGACGCAAGACATCTTTGAGATCGGTATTTTTAAAATTAAAATCCAAATATTCTTCCGCCGCTGTTAAGGGGCCTACAAAGAAAAAATTAACCAAAAGTAGGCCACAAAGACCAAATACCAAACTTACTTTCTTCAAGAAACCATCCCTTACCTTATCATATATTTATAACTATTTCATGGATTATTACTAAAATAATGATATAGGATTTTCTACCATTTGTAAATATTTTATGAGAAGATTAATTAGCTATAATCTTAATTTGTTACCATTCTTTTTGAGCCACGCCTCTGCTTCCCGGTAATTAGGCATATATTGCTCTACTAGCTGCCAAAAATCCCGGGAATGGTTTAAGTATTTCAAATGACAAATCTCATGAATCACAATATAATCCAAAATCCAAGGAGGTGCCATCAGTAACTTCCAGTTAAAATTCAAGTTGCCTTTGTGGGAACAACTTCCCCAGCGGGTCTTCTGTTCTTTAATGCGCAGGGTGTTAAAGGTAAAACCACTGCGCCGACAAAAGTAAGCTAGCCGCTCCCTAATCACAACTTCCGCCTTTTGCTTAAACCAAAGGCGAAAAGCCTGCTCCAGAAAAGTCTTTCTTTCTACCGCCGACCAATGGGGATTAAGGAAAATATGAAACTCCCCTTGCTGCAACGCAATGTGAAGCTGCTCTTGGGGATGGTTAAAAAAACGTAAGGGATAACTCTGCCCCCGATAGAGCAAACTCTCCCCTGTTTTCCAAAAGCGTTGCGGCTGAGCTGCTTGCCCTGCCTGGAACCGTTGATAATGTTTCAAAATCCAATTACGCTTGGTTTCCAACAACCTTTCGACTTCCCTTAAGCTAACCCGAACTGGTTTGACTACTTTTAACCCCTGAAATCCCATTTCTAAGCGCAAATAGCTACTCCGCTTACTTTCAGCGATAGTATAAGGGATAGCCAAGTTGTTTACCTCAAAGATTCTTTCCATGATCAACTCCTAGGTTAGCACTAATTAACTGACATTAATATTATAAAAAAACTTTTTTAGTTTCACAATCCTTGTGACTAAAAAAGTAATTTTTTTGGCAAAGGCAACCTTCGTAGTGGGTAAGTCGATGGTTGGCCAACTCTTACTGGTAAAAAACTTGTCGTTAAAAATCATACTCCCGATCGACAGCTTCTTGGCAATAATATGTTACAGGCGGAGGATTAGGATTCCAGCTGTTATCTCCTCCTGATGAATCTGATGAAGAAGAATAGGAAGGATTTTGGGATGATGGATATAAAGAGAACTCAGAAGTTGAAGAATTTGAACGTTCCGTCTGATCTAACGATGGATTTTCTGCTGAATCTGATTGAAATGAAGATGATTCCGAAGTGGAGGATACTCCTGCTGATGATGGTGTCCCTTCGGTCCAAGGATCAACATATTCCCTCAATCTTGATAAGGTTGTACTTCCACTTGAACTACCGACTCCTTGTCCTGAAGAACTGGTATTTTGTAAGTTTAATAAGTCTAAGTTTTGTTGTGTTAGAGGTGATTTTTTTCTTACTGATTGCGAGGAAGCATTGCTACCAAAGTCAGAAAAAGGCTCTAACCCTAATTGACTAGGAGTAAAAAGCCCAGAGTTTCCTGGAGATAAACTGCTCCCTTCCTCTGGTAGCGCATTTAAATTGGCTAAAATGGCCGAGCTATCTTTGCGTCGAGCATAGTTACTTAATACTTGACCAAAACTATTTCCTAACTGGGCGATAGCTTCAGGATCTCCCATCTTTTGATTTTGGATTAAGGATAAATTGAGGCCTGCCAATCCTAACCGACCCAGAAACTGTTGTAATTGTAGCAGTTCATTTGGTTGGGACAGGTTTACTCCCCTTAACATCTGTGCTAAATAATTACCGGCAAATTGGTAATTTTCCGCTGCAATTTCAGCACTAGAGGTTGTGCATCCCAAGCAATTAGTAACTAATCTCCCTATTCTCTTAATTCCACTGGCTGCTCTTTTATTAAAGACCCCTTCTAAAATTTCCATAGTACGCATTTTATCTGCTACTTCCGTGGGTAGCTGGGAACCAGATGGCTCTTTCCTTAATTGGGCGATAATCTTGGTAAAGGGGTTGCCTTTAGTTTCAGCATTCATTCCCATTTTATGATAAATTTTAGACAAGTTATCATTAGCAAGATCTACTTTTTGAGAGTTAGCCTTAAATGAAATTGTATCGCCAGGATTTTCGCCGTATTTTTGATCTAATATTGTATTTAAATTGTTAGGAGAATATTTGGAATCACACCCACGATTATTAGTAGGATTAGGATTATATTTTGGACCGTTACCGCTTATTTTCACTTACAAATCATCCTTTCAAATCTAAAAAATATTAATATCTTAATATTAACATAATATACCAAAAAAGTATACAGTTCAATTAGATAAATTTAATATTAACCAACTAAGTAAATATAAATTATTTTATTATTTTTCGAAATTTGATAATTAAAAAAATACAAATTTAATACTATTTAACCATAATTTAATTTTTTTCTTCAATATTTTTTTATTATTTAATTAATTTCTAAAAAAAATCTACACATCAAAATAATAATTTATCATTTATATTCATATTTTTAACATTTAATTAACAAAAACTTGGTTGACTGGAAAAAAAAATAACTATATAATTATATCATGAGTTTAATTTTGTTATAATTTATGTTATTTGCTTTTAAACTGTTTTTTAGAAACTAAATTAAAATTAAGGAGGTTTTTTAAAAATTTTTGACAATTTTACAACTAAAAATTAATTAGGAGGAATTTTTTATGCCAAACAAAAAAAGATTAATTATTGCCATGCTCATTGTCTTTTCCTTTGTAATATCAACCTTTAGTATTACCATGGCCAAAAACAGGTGCCAGAATAATTTAGAAAAATTAGTGGAGCAGTATCAACAAGTATGGAATGGTGGTTCTCTAGCTATTTTAGATAAAATTATTGCTCCTACCTTTGTTAATCATAGCCCTGGCATGCCTAACCCGAAACCAGGACCCGAAGGACTTAAGCCTATTGTTCTAGGAATGCGGGCGGGTTTTCCTGACTTAAAATACGAAGTTCTTGACGTAGTCTACGGAAAAGATAAAATTGCTATCCGCAGTCGCATCACTGGGACTCATCTCGGAAACTTTTTTGGTATTCCGGCTACTGGTAAAAAAATCGACATTAAACAAATGCAAATTGAACAAATTAAAAAAGGCCAAATTATTGCTCACTGGCGTTTAACCGATGACATGTCGATGATGAAACAACTCGGTTTAATACCCCAAAAATAATTGATAAAACTAAAATTTAAAAATAAATGCTAATTAATTATCAATTGCTCTCTACTGTGTTCCAGTTAGGGAGTATTTTTTTAGAGATTTTCTTTTCCCCAAATATACAATTAGTAAGAGTAATGGTAGCAGAAAAATAAAGAAAAAGACTTTATAAGGAAAAATTTTGTAAGAACTGATTTCGTAAAAGAAATAGATGGAATTGGCAAACATCCTAC
>JANQHU010000163.1 GCA_028282485.1 Bacillota bacterium | reverse complement strand
ATTTTAATAACTAGTCAGATGAATTTTTTACGCTTATAGAACTATTACTTTGCTTATTTTAAGATATAAAACAGAATAAAAGCATTACCTTATAAGGTTTTTAATGGAACATTTTTTTCTTGACAGATAGTTAGAAATTTGTTAAAATTTAATTAGTTGATAATAATTATCAATATCATTATTGACTAAAAATATTTTATAAAATATGGATTATTTTACCATTTTTTTTTTAAGGCTGGCAGAAAAAATTTTTTTAAATATTAGATATTTTATTAAGAGATCAATATGGTCTAGCCTCAAATATGTCATTAGGTACATACATTTAAATAAAAAATAATTATTTTCGGAAAGGAAGATTTTATGAAAAAAGTAGCGGTGATTTATTGGTCAGGGACAGGTAATACCGAGGCAATGGCTGAGGCTGTTGCTAAAGGAGCTAAGGGTGAAGGGGTTGAAGTAAGTTTGCAAAGTGTATCTGATGCAACAATTGCTGATGTTACTAACGCTGATGCTGTTGCCCTTGGTTGTCCTTCCATGGGATTAGAGGTCTTGGAAGAAGCTGAAATGGAGCCTTTTGTTGAAAGTTTACAAGGTGAAATAAAAGATAAACCAATGGTATTGTTTGGATCGTATGGATGGGGTAACGGTGAATGGATGGAAGATTGGGAAGTGCGGATGAAATCATACGGGGCCAACTTGGTGGCTGATTGCTTAATACTTAATGAAACGCCAGACGCGGAAGGACTTAATCAGTGTGAAGCTCTTGGGAAAGCATTAAAATAATATTTGAGATAGTTTTTAAGGGGTATTTAATATGGAAAGAGTAAAGGAATTTTATTTAAATAGTTTTATAAAAGAATATTCAGATTTAGATTATTTACTTTATAAAATCTGCTACCATGGAGCCCCTACTATTTTACGTTTGAAGCCAGCTTCTTTAATATGTTTTAAAAATAATAAATCTATTCGCTTGAAGGATGTGTGGGATGAATATCGAGATGAATTAGTTGATATTATCCCTTGTAGCCATTATGAATTAAAAAGATTTGATATAGGGGTTAATGTACTATTCTATCAAGAAGAATGGTTGAAAAGGTTATTAAAAAGAAATGATGTTAAGGGTTTTTTAAGAAGTCTAGGATATGGAGAGTATAGAAATGCTTGTGAAGCTCTCGATGTTTTGATAGCCCGCTATAAAGAAGAGTGTCCCCATGAAATAGGGGTATTTTTGGGTTACCCTTTGTCGGATGTTATGGCTTTTGCGTCTGATAAAAAGCAGAGTAGTATTGGGGTAGGGTATTGGCGAGTGTATTCTAATCTAAAAAGATCAAAGCAAATATTTAAATTATATGATCAAGCACGCTTGGAAATTAACAATACTCTTAAAAGCGGGATTAGGCCTTATCAATTTTTAAGGGCTATATAACAGAATGGGAATAGCGATGTTCGGTTTGATCACATTAACCGCCGTGGCTGTTTGCTCTGGGTTCATGGGCAATCAGAATATAATCGGCGGTTATTTTAGCTTCAACTACTAGTGGATCTATCTTCGTAAAACATAAAAGTTTATTAATTTTTATTTTTACTATTTTTATTCCTAAAAAGGTTGGGAAAACTAGTCAAAAGAGCAGGAATTTATTTTAATAAAGTTGAATTCTAGTTTGCGAAAACGATTATCTTAAGATCAATATTTTAAGGAGAGTATTCTCGCTTTATGTTAAAACGCACTGAATTTACGCAGGCAGTTAATCAGGGGGAAATAGCCAACGCTTATCTCTTTTTGGGAGAGGAAGACTTGTTTCACCAGGATTTTTTAAGCCTGTTGCGCCAGAAACTCTTAGTAGCCGAGGAAGAGGAATACGCTTATCTCAAGCTGAATGCCAGCCAGATTGAAGGAGATGAGCTGATCAACCAATTGCAAACACCGGCTTTTTTTAGTGAAAAACGTTTAATCCATCTAACCGCTCTGGCTAGTGCCGCCAAAGGAATTGATGAAGTTTTATTAAAAGGGTTGCCCGGGATGGCTGATGAAGTCTATTTAATAGTCTCGGCTACCAAACTGGATGGCCGCAAAAAAGTCCATCAAGAGCTGCAAAAAAAGTTAACCGTAGTTGATTGTAAGCCTTTAACTGCGGCGGAAATACCGGGCTGGGTGAAAAGTTATGGCCAAACCATCGGACTTAGGCTGACACCGCTGCAACTAAGTATCTTTGCCCAAAGAGTGGGGACGGATTTAAGTCGAGCCAAAAATGAGCTGGGGAAATTAAAATTATTTGCCGGGGCAAAGACTACCTTAAGTGACGCAGAGTTGGAGCAATTGCTCCCGGGGGAACCGGAACCGAATATTTTCAAATTAATGGACGCTTTAGCCAGGAAAGAGGCCCGCCAGAGTATCCCTCAGTTACAAGAGTTATTGAATGCCGGAGAAAATGAATTAAAGATTCTCGCCACTTTGGCCCGGCAGTTTCGCAATATCTTAGCCGCACTGGTGGCCAAAGAACAGGGACTGAGTGCTAAAGCTTTAGCTGGAAAGCTCGGCATTAATCCCTTTGTAGCAGAGAAGAGTTTTACGCAAGCCCGGTTTTTTAGTAAAAAGGAACTGGCGGGAATCTTGGAGCGGCTTTTGTTGGCAGATTTACGGATGAAAACTGGCCAAAAAGAGCTCCGGCTAGAGCTGGAGTTAGTAGTGGTGGAGATTTGCGCAGGAATTAAGGCTTAGTTCTCCGAGGCAAAAGGTTTTGGGTTTAATAGCACTTTATCAATATTTTTTAATAATTTAAAAATGAGTTTTCGTTTTTGTGGCGAATTGTTTTTGGGAAGCACTTATTTAATTATGGGGAGGTTTTTATTAGTGACTAAAAAACGGGAGACTTTTTTAAATTATGCCCTCCCTTTAATAGAAGCGGAAGAGCTTCAGGGTGTAAAAGAAGCTCTGGAATCCAACTGGTTAACGCGGGGGCCCAAAACCCAACAATTTGAAAAAGAGTTTGCGGCGTATGTGGGAGCCAAATATGCGGTTGGTTTGAATTCTTGTACCGCCGGACTCCATTTAACGATGGTGGCTTTAGGGATTGGGCCGGGGGATGAAGTGATTACCACCCCCTTTACTTTTGCAGCCAGTGTGAATACTATAGTGCATACGGGAGCTACTCCGGTTTTAGTGGATATTGACCCCCAAACTTATAATATTAACCCTGATTTAATTGAGGCCCGGATCACAGCGCGAACGAAAGCGATTATCCCGGTCCACTTTGCTGGCCAGGCATGTGAAATGGATGCCCTCCGGGACTTAGCAAAGCGGTATAACATTTGGGTGATAGAAGATGCCGCCCATGCTATTTATACTAAATATCGGGATCAAATGATTGGTTCTCTCAGTGAGGCGACCGTCTTTAGTTTTTATGCTACCAAAAACCTT
>JANQHU010000156.1 GCA_028282485.1 Bacillota bacterium | reverse complement strand
GGATTCTACCGTAGCCTTTGAAGCTTTTAAAAAAGGTACTTTTGATATCTACTCCGAAATCTCGGCTAAGCTGTGGGTTACCGAGACTAAGAGTAAGCCTTTTCGTAAAAACTGGATTGTCAAACAAAAAATTTTCAACTATGCTCCCCAAGGCTTTAGTGGGCTGGCTTTTAATCTGCGCAAACCCCTTTTTCAAGATCTGCGAGTACGCCAGGCTCTGGCTCATCTCCTAGACCGAAACTATCTCTTGCAAAAGCTCATGTATAATCAATACCAACCCTTGACCTCTTACTGGCCCGCTTTATCCGGCGGCAAATCCTCCGCGAATCAACTGATAAAATACCAACCAAAAAAGGCCAAAAAACTCCTGCACAAAGCTGGTTATAACCGTTTAGATAAACAAGGCTTTTTGATTAATAAAGCCGGAAAACGGCTCGAATTTACCGTCTATTATCCCACTAAGACCTTTGAAAAACACCTGACCTTTTTTGCTGAAACTTGCCGCCGCGCCGGAGTAAAGGTGAATCTGCAACTTCTATCCTGGGCGACTCTGCTAAAAAAAATTGATAATTATCAGTTTGATACGGTAGTCATGGCCTGGTCGGCCTCCCTCTTTCCCGATCCCGAACAACTCTGGCACTCGCAGCATGCCTCGGAGCCGGGCGGCAGCAACCTCTGCGGCTATCAGAATGCCCGGGTGGATAAGTTAATTGATTCCCTCCCCCCCATTTTTGAGGCTACCAAACGAAATCAAATCATACAAAAAATCGACCGGCTGATTTATAAGGATACTCCTTACATTTTATTTTGGGGAGCTAATTATACCCGGATTTTCTATAAAAATATTTTTGGCAAACCGCAAACCATTTTCCCCAAATACAGCTCTGGTGATGTGATTTCTTACTGGTGGTATGACCCTGTCAAAGTGAAACGTTACCAGCAAGCCCTTCAAAAGAATAAATCTCTCCCAAAAGAAAAAGTAGAAATTCATTTTGACCAAATTACTAAATAGTCCAGCAGGTAAGGAGCGATTAAATGCGGGCGTATTTTTGCAAAAGGCTTCTTTTGCTAATTCCCACCCTTTTGGGAATTAGCCTCGCTTGTTTTTTAATTATGCAAATGGTTCCGGGCGGCCCGGTAGAACAAGCTTTACAAAAAATCAAGTATCAAGC
This sequence comes from Bacillota bacterium, assembly GCA_028282485.1. Lineage (GTDB taxonomy): Bacteria > Bacillota > UBA4882 > UBA8346 > UBA8346 > JANQHU01. The sequence continues at coordinate 4,652 of JANQHU010000156.1, read as the reverse complement.
GGGAGAGAGTGAAGCCGGCGCAGGTGGCAGCAGTCAGTTAACCACAGAACTTAACCAAGAAGAATTAATGAATATCAAAAAGTATTACGGTTTTGATAAGCCCATCCTTACTCGCTATCTGCTGTGGTTGGGGAAACTGTTACAGGGTGATCTCGGAACTTCTTATATTTACGAAAAACCAGTTTTAGAACTGATTGCCAGTCGAATCCCTATCTCGTTAACTTTTGGCTTAATTAGTATGTTTATTACTTATCTAGTCTGTATTCCTTTGGGAGTTCAAAAAGCTTTAAAGCATCAGAGCCCCTTTGATCATCTAAGTAGTATCCTCGTCTTTTTGGGTTATGCGATTCCTGGTTATGCTTTAGGGGTATTGCTAATTGTCTTATTCGGAGGGGGTAGTTTTTGGGATGTATTTCCCATTAGTGGCCTGGTTTCCGATAATTTTGAGGATCTTACCTGGTACCAACAGATCTGGGATTATGCCCAACATCTTTTTCTGCCCATTCTCTGTTACACCATTGGTGGCTTTGCTACTCTAACTCTATTGATGAAAAATTCTTTAATGGAGGAGTTAAATAAGGATTATATCCGGACCGCCCTCGCTAAAGGCTTGCCTTATCATCAAGCTGTCTTGCGCCACGGGCTACGTAACGCCTTAATTCCTATTGCGACGAATATTGGAATGATTATTGGTGTTATTTTATCCGGTTCTTTTTTAATCGAGACCATCTTTACCATTGACGGTATGGGGCTCCTAGGTTATCAATCCATCATTAACCGGGATTATCCGGTAGCTTTAGGTTTGATTATTATCTCTAGTCTTTTATCCTTAGTGGGGCGGATTATTTCTGACTTTTGTTTAGCCTTAGTCGACCCGCGAATCAGATTTTAAGGGGAAAAGATTACTATAGTAAAGGGGTGCTCTATTTTGCCTCTGGCACCATTAACGAAACGGCGGTTACAAAAATTCAAGAAGAACAAACGGGCTTATTATGCCTTTTGGCTTTTAATAGGTTTTTATCTCCTGGCTCTTCTGGCCGATTTTTTAGCTAATGATAAACCCTTAATCGTTCAATATCAAGGAAAAAAGTTTTTTCCCATCATCCATTTCTATGATGGCAGCCATTTTGGCTTAACCGCAACGGATATTCCGGATTATAAAGAGTTGCAAAAAAGTAAGTCTTTTTCGGAAAAAAAAGAAAATTATATGATCTTTCCACCCCTACCCTACGGTTATAATGAATCAATTCGGGATCTGGAGGGCTATCCCCCGACCCCACCCACAGCGCAAAACTTATTAGGTACCGACGATCGGGGGCGGGATATTTTAACCCGTTTATTATACGGATATCGGATTAGTTTTAGCTTTGCGCTGCTGATTACTTTTACCAGTATGGCTCTAGGAATCCTTATCGGGGCTTTACAAGGTTATCTGCGCGGTTTTTTTGATCTGGCGGTCCAAAGATTAATCGAGGTCTTCGCGGCCCTTCCTTTTTTATATATTGTGATTATTATTGGTAGCTCACTGGGAACTACCTTTTTGACTTTACTGCTTATTTTCACTGTTTTTAATTGGGTGGGGATCTCTTACTATATCCGCTCCGAATTTTTAAAATTACGCGAGATGCCCTTTGTAGAAGCAGCCAAAGCGCTTGGGGTAAAGGACTGGAAGATCATGCTCCGCCACCTCTTACCGAACGCCTTAACCCCAATTATTACTTTTCTTCCTTTTGACCTCATTGGTTCTTTCACCTCCTTATCCGCCTTGGACTATCTAGGTTTTGGGCTTCCGGCTCCCACTCCTAGTTGGGGTGAGCTGATGCGCCAGGGAATGAGTAATCTTTCTTCCTACTGGCTTTCCCTCTTTCCCGCTCTGGCTTTATTTGGGGTCTTATTACTAATTGCTTTTGTCGGGGAAGGTATTCGCGAGGCTTTTGATCCCAAAGAGATCCACAGAATGGAGTAATTAAATGACCGAATCACTCTTAAAAGTATCCAACCTAGCAATCACCTTTCCTCACGAGAACCAAAAGATTACGGTGGTCAACGGAGTCTCCTTCGCGCTCCCTCAAGGAGAGGTTTTGGGCTTAGTCGGGGAATCCGGTTGTGGCAAATCCCTCACTGCCTTATCCTTATTACGCCTCGTTCCTTCCCCCGGCAAAATTAGTAATGGCCAAATCCTCTGGCAGGGTAAAGAGCTCCTCCAACTACCCCTCCCTGAAATATACCGGCTTCGAGGCAAAGAGATCAGTATCATCTTTCAAAATCCGTTAACTAGTTTTAACCCGGTACAAACAGTTGGCAAGCAACTCAGCGAAGCCTTAGAACTGCATTCTTCCTATTCCCCGCCAGAAGTACGGGACTTAGTGCTGACGCAAATGCAGCAAGTCGGGCTGCCCCAGCCGCTCCGTCAATATCAATCTTATCCCCATGAACTATCCGGAGGAATGCGCCAACGCGCCCTGATCGCCATGGCCTTGATCGGTCAGCCCCAACTGCTCATTGCTGATGAGCCGACAACCGCTTTGGACGTCACTATTCAAGCCCAAATCTTAGATCTCTTACAACTCATGCAAAAAAAACAGCGAATGGGGGTCCTTTTAATTACTCATAACCTAGGTATTGTAGCGAGAATTGCGGATCAAGTAGCAGTAATGTATGCTGGAAAGATAGTCGAAACTGCTCCGGTCCAAGAACTTTTCCAAAACCCGCTTCATCCATATACCCAAGGGCTCTTGGGGGCCATCCCCCGGTTAGACCGCCAAGAGATACTCTATACAATTCCGGGCACGGTCCCAGACCCCGCACATCTCCCGCGGGGATGTGCTTTTGCTCCCCGGTGCCCGGAGCGGTTTAAAGTTTGCCTGGAGCAAATACCCGAGTTAAGTCCAAACTCACCTCAGCATCAAGTGGCCTGCTGGTTAAAAACTTAATTTTCTCTCCTATAACTATGTCATGAAAGGAGCTTTGCCATGCCCCCCCTGCTAGAAGTAACTAATTTAGAAAAATACTTTCCCGTGAAAACTGGCCTTTTGGGTAGAATTAAAGATTATGTGCGCGCTGTGGATCGGGTAAGTTTTCACCTAAACCCCGGCGAAACATTAGGCCTGGTAGGTGAGTCCGGCTGCGGCAAAACCACCGTCGGCCGAAGTATTTTGCGTCTCATCGAACCTAGCGGGGGTGAGATTTACTTTGCCGGGGAGTTAATAACCCGAATTAATTTCGAAAAGCTAAGAAAACTAAGACCCAAAATGCAGATTATTTTCCAAGATCCCTTCTCTTCTCTCAATCCGCGCCGGGTAGTGCTCGATCTGGTTGGCGAAGGATTAAGCGAACATAAAATAGTCACCAACCTTAGCCAAAAAAAAGAACTGGTAGTAACTTTTTTAGAAAAAGTCGGTTTAACCAGTCAGATGCTCTATCGTTACCCTCACGAATTCTCAGGAGGCCAACTCCAACGGATTGCTATCGCACGAGGGCTTACCTTAAACCCGCAATTAATAATCTGTGACGAAGTGGTTTCGGCTCTTGACGTTTCGGTGCAGGCCCAGATCATTAACCTGCTCATGGAGCTTCAAAAAGAGCTCCAAATTACTTATCTCTTTATCGCTCACGATCTGGCCGTAGTGAAACATATCTCCCAACGGGTGGCTGTCATGTATCAGGGACAAATCGTAGAATTGGCTCCTACTAATACGTTATTCAACACTCCCCGCCACCCTTATACCCAAGTCTTAATGGAAGCTATCTTACCACCTAATCCGCATATGAGGAACCACCGCCTGCTGCTCAATAAAGAAAGGGAAAAAACACTTGATTATTCAAAAGGCTGCCGCTTTGCTGCTTCCTGCCCCTGCCGAAAAGACCTCTGCCAGGAAAAAGAACCACCGTTGCTTGAAACCGCTCCGGGTCATTATGTGAGATGTTTTTCTGATTGCCTCACTGATACTTCTCTTTAATTTTTTGATTATAACGGAGTAACAAATAAGTAGCCACAATTCCCCAAACCTGATGCACAATAAATGACTGATAAGCATGCCAAGGATCGGTTAATAACCGCCACATGCTTACTTTTTCGACGGTCATAATACACATAAACACCCAAATAAAGAGTGAAAAGCCGATTCCTTTTAAAAAAAACTGTTTACTAGGAACATAATAAATAGTAAAAGCTAAGGCTACTCCTAAAAAGGCGGCAATGATATAATCCATCCCCGCTCCGATAATAATTCCATGCACTGTATCAAACCATTGTGGGGTTAAAATAGTTCCCGCAGTTACGTGAAAACAAAAAAATTGAGAAAATCCGGCTGTATACAGAATTATGTCGAGAATCATTTTAATTAAATTAGCCACCAATCCGAAAAAAGCTCCGGCCATTATCCAGTCTTCTCTAATAATTTTAGTCAGCTGCTGCATTAATCTTCTCCTAAGTTCCTGATTTTTAGAAAGTATACTTCCAACACAAGTATTTTTTCTCTGAGAAGATTTTTTATACTTACTTAACGCAGAGCATAACTAAATAAACTATTTTTTTTAAATTGAAAATACTCTCCCGGCTTACTCTTCAAAAAGCCTCAGTTGGACTGCCGAAGCTTTACTGGCATAAGTAGGTACTTTGGTGGAAACCCCATATTTATAACAAGCTTCGG
>JANQHU010000149.1 GCA_028282485.1 Bacillota bacterium | reverse complement strand
AATGTTGTCCCAAACTGTACAGGGTGTTGCCAAGGAGCAAAAAATATTTATCAATACCCCTTTTAATTTCCAATTAAATGAAAAAGATTGGGTAGGCCTGAAAAATTTATTAGCGCCTGCTTTTGAAAAAAACTTTGCCGCTTCAAAAACTGCCGAGGAACGCATGGGAGTATTGCTGCATTATTTGCCGGAACGTATTTTAGAGGAAAATACTCCGGGTTATGAACCCGGACAACCAGTAGAAACAGCGCAAAATTTATTGAGCTTAGGAATTAAAATTGGGACCGATGCCTATAAATCAAATACGGGTATTTACAAGTTTAATATTCTCGCAGAGCGCTTAAAAAGCATCATTAAAAAAGATTTTAACTTACCCCTTTCCGTCCCCTATGGTAAAAATTTGATTAAAAAATTAGGTAAAGGGGAGTTTGATATTGATGAAACATTAGCCGCTTTAGCTCAAAATCCGACTTTGGTGGGTCAGATCATGGATTCTTGCCTCAAAGAACTAAGGCCGCTGTTGACCGAAACTTTTCCGAAAAAGTCTTCGAATAATCAACCGCCAGGAGTTTCGAAAGCTAAACCCGATTTAACAAAGTTGGACATTAAGGAATTGTTTGGGAAAGTTCGACTTCCCATCCCTGCGCCAGATAAAGCAACTCTTCCAGAGATAATTAACTTAGCAACAGTTTTTACCAAAGACCAGGATAAATTGTCCTTAAACTCACCCAATCGGGTTAATTTAGCGAATCTTTTTAGCAAGTTTCCAGAGCAAGTTGCCTGTCAAAAAGGACTTTTGAAGCTGGCCCAATATATAGATCAAACGGCTAACTTACAGGAGTACAATCCACCCCAGCTTGCTTTATTAGCCAATGCTTTTGGGATGTTGGAAGATTCTGCTTGTCAAAAAGCAACTCAAAAAATAGCCCAAACTATTTTGGAGAAGGATCTGCGTCAATTTGAACTAAAAAGTTTAGCCTTGCTCTTCAATGCTTTTAGCAAATGGAGAGACCCCGATTTTGTGAAAGCTGGTTATAAAATGGCTTCTCACTTAAGCCAACAGCGGGACTGGATCCGACAGGAAAACCTCAATGAAAAGTCCCTACTAGCCAACGCGCTTAGTCAGCTGGCAGTAGATATGCCTAGTATTCAAAAAGCGGCGGTGCGAACTTTATTACAACAGATTGTCCAACAAATGGTCACCAATCCTAAGCAATTAAAAGAAGAAAGTACCCCTTTAAATATGGCCCAGCTACTAAAAGGGATTTTTAAAATGGGACTAAAAAACGAAGGTTATCAGTTAGCCGCGCCTTGTTTAAACCGATTACAATTTCTGTTGCAAGGAAAGAAACTCCACCATGAAAATTTAGAAACCTTAGGCAATCTTTGTTTCGGCCTAATTCCCCTTACTAATTCTACCGCCCCGCTGGCCGTTCATAAATTAGCTGCTAATTTGTTAGTCGAAAAATTGCAACCGATTATCAATCACAAAATGGAGCAGTATTTAGCTATCCAAGGCGAACCGAGCCCGAGTTCTTCTTCTGGCGCAGCCTTTGACACTAGAATTCCGGTGATTTCAATTTACCAAATCCTAAAAACCTATACAAAACTTAAAGGAGAAAAGCAAAATTATTTTTCGAGCTTCCTTTTCCGCGATCTGCAATTTGAAAATTTTTCTAAGTGGGTGCACGGGTTTGAGTCCAAAACAAAACCACTGATTACTGCGGGCCGAAAAAAACCCAATCAACAACGGTTACTGGCTGAGATAGACCAGTTGGTAGGTGAGTGGCAAAGAAATATTAACTAACTTAAACTATCCTAATAATGAAAAACATATTTTTTAAGATACAATAATTCCAAAAAATATGTTACAATGTTATTACAAAAATTAAGTGAAAATAAAAGTGAAGAGGTGAAGTGTAATGTCGGTTTTTGAAAATTTTGGAAAAAAAGTTAGTGAAGCTGCCCAATCCGCGGCTAAAAAATCCGGGGATATTATTGAAGTGACTAAATTAAATATGAATATAAGTAATGAAGAAGTC
>JANQHU010000140.1 GCA_028282485.1 Bacillota bacterium | reverse complement strand
GTAGAAATATATAAAATAAGGAATAATTTTACTGGAAAAATATTAAAACAAATTGCTGGTTGGATTTAGGAGTCAACATGAAATTAAAAAAATATTTTTACCTCAAGCTCTTCATTTTAGTTTTAATAGTAAGTTTCTTCCTTCCTCACCCAAGCTATGGCCAGACGAGGTATAAATTAAAGAGGGGGGCTACTTATCAAGTGGTCTGCCGGATTAAAGTTGCCAACCAAGGTGGGACGGCTAATAATTTAGTGGTGCGTTTTTCTAGTTTTGCAGTATCGGGTTTACCACCTTATCAAAAATTAATTTCTTTTCGTTCCTCGGTGGATTCTTTATTAGTCGAAAAGAAAAACGGAGAACAGCTTTTAGTATATAAGCAAAAGAAACTGGGCTCTAATCAGAGTATTGAGTTAGAATTAGTGTACACTTTTGCTAATTGGGCCATTGAGTATGAGCTTTCAGCCTATAGTATGTTTAATGGGAGTGATTTTCCGGAGCACCGTTATTTACTGCCCGAAGAGGGGATTGAATCGGAATCGGAGATAATTAAGATGTTAGCTAAGCGGTTAACCCAAAATAAACATACCGATTTAGCGAAGGCGAAGAGCATTTTTCGTTTTGTGAATGATTATTTTACCTATCGCGAGGGAGTTAAATCCGGTCATAGTGCGCTCAAGGCTTTAACAAAACGTTACGGAATTTGTGAGGATTTTAGCTTGGTCTACATTGCCATTTGCCGGGCTGCCGGGATTCCCGCCCGCTTTGTGAGCGGATTTCGTTTTGAACCGAAAGTTATTTATCAGCGTTTTACGGAGATTACCAAGTACGCCCATGCCTGGGTGGAAATTTATCTCCCGGTAGTCGGTTGGGTGACTGTTGATCCTACTTTTAAGTATATGGTTGGCGGACGCAAAAAGGTTAACTATGACTTTTTCGGACGAATCGCGGCCGACGACCGCCATCTATTTTATAATTATTCCCGGCAACAGAGTATTAAATCCTCCTGGGAGTATAGCCCGGCCCACCCGGCAAAGATTAAAACTACGACTAATATTTTTATTAAGAGGTTATGACTTTTGCTAAAACCTCAATCTCCTTTTCTCGAAAGCCCCCAACACCGAGTAAGATGATTTTGCGCTGATCACCTAAATATTTTTCGTAATACCGTTTATCTTTAATCTGAGCTAGTGCTGCCTCCGCTTTAGCCATTTTAAACTCAATGATATAAATCAGATTTTCAAATGCTAACACGGCATCAATACGCCCTTTGTCCGTGTTTTCTTCTAGAATAATCTCTGCCCCTAACAGAGCTAATATCAGATAACATAAAGAATGGTAGTAGCTCTCCTGGTCTAGGTGAAGCTGGGAGGGAATTCCGGCAAAAAGAGCCGTTAAGGCTGTTTTAAATTTTGCCAAATTTTCTTCCGCTAGGTAATCTAACAGGTCCAGATAAACGGGGCTTGCTTTGGAAATTTGAATATTGGCATAGACGGCAAAAAGATGTACTAAAAATGATTCTTTCACTTCGAAATTAGGATAACCAAAGAGATAACGGCCCCGCTGATAGCCTTTAATGGTTAAGTAACCAGTTTGAAAGAGTAGAGAGGCTGGGTCCAAATTATCTAATTCAAAGGAGTCAAAGATTTCTTTACCGCCCTTGTAACCTTCAAAATCCTCAATGGCTACCTGCTGCTTTTTAATTAACTTAATTAAAAAGCTGGGAGTGGCAGTGCCAAACCAGTAGTTGTGAAATTCATAACTGTCAAAAAGGTTGAGTACCGCAAAGGGATTATAGATGGTCTCTGCGCCCCCCCAATTATAACCATTATACCAATGCTTGATTTTTTTTAACAAACGATTTTTTTCCAATTTTTTTTCTTGGCAGAATCTAGCGATATAATCGGCAAAATATTCTTCTAATTCACCTTGGGTATAACCACAAATACCGTCATATTCTTTTCTGAGGGTGATATCTTTGAGATTATTCAACCGGGAAAAAATAGAAACCTTAGAAAACTTGGAAACCCCAGTGATCAAAACAAATTTTAAATAACTATCAATATTTTTGATTACTTCATAGAATCCCGCTAATAACTCTTTATTTTCATTGGCGGTGGCTGGATTTTCAATGTGATCAATAATCGGTTTATCGTACTCGTCGATTAAAATAACCACTCTACCGTATTTTTGACTGAGCTTTTTGGTTAGCTCTTGTAATTTTTCTTTATTGCGCTTTGCTTCCAAGAAAAAACCATATTCTTTAGCAGTCATATCTAAAAAGTAATTGATATTATTTTCAAAATCATCTGGCCCTTTTGAATGAGTAATACTGCTAAAATCAATCTGAATTACCGGGCTTTTTTCCCAGGAAATTTTGTCATAAATCCACAACCCCTGAAATAACTCCTGGTTTCCCGAGAAGATCTCTTTCAAAGTAGATAAAAGCAAGCTTTTGCCGAAACGCCGTGGGCGGGAGAGAAAATAGTATTTTCCTTCAAATAGGCGATAAATATATTCGGTTTTATCTACATAAACGTAGTTTTCTTCAATTATTTGGCTTAAAGTTTGAATCCCGATGGGTAGTTTTTTCAAGGCTGATTATCCCCCATTTCCTCACTTAACTTTAACATAATCATCCTTTATTATTATACACTAAAAAATCGCCATAACCAGATTATTTTGATTTTTTTACGATGGAAAAAACAAATTAACCCTTGTCAAAATAAGTTTAATAGGTTAAAATAATGATTACAAATGTGCCCGTAGCTCAGGGGATAGAGCACTGGCCTCCGGAGCCAGGAGCACAGGTTCGATTCCTGTCGGGCACACCAGTTGGATATTTTTATAATTAA
>JANQHU010000138.1 GCA_028282485.1 Bacillota bacterium | reverse complement strand
ATTTCTTATAACTTAACTAGAGATATCTACTCCCCGAGTCCGGATGCCTGCTTCAAGCGTTTTTTAGCCGCTGGGGGCAGACTACCTAATTTGGCGGAGACAAAGCTTTCGCAAAAACCCGCAAAGGAGATCGCTCATGCTTTCACAACCAAATGAACCGCTAAAATGGCCTTTAAAGACCCTGTATCTCTACCTGACGGAAGGCTGCAACCTCCGGTGTCGACATTGCTGGTTGGCTCCCAAGTACGAAACCCCCAATCACCAATTTCCAACCCTAGATTATGCTTTAATGATTCAAATCATCACTGAAGCTCAATCCCTTGGCTTAACTGGTGTTAAACTAACTGGAGGTGAGCCCTTAATGCACCCCCAAATAAGCCAGATCCTTGATTTTATCACTCAAGCAAAACTACGTTTGATTATTGAAACCAATGGGGTTTTGTGCACCCCGAAATTAGCCCATAAAATTACCGAGAATAACCAAGCTTTTGTCTCCGTCAGTTTGGACGGAATTGAGGCGGCTACCCACGAATGGGTGCGGGGTGTTCCGGGAAGCTTTGCTAATGCAATTGCTGGAATTAAAAATCTAGTGGCCGCAGGTCTCAAACCGCAAATCATCATGAGTATCATGAAACATAATCAACCACAAATTTTAGAAATGATTGATTTTGCCGAAAAACTCGGTGGTGGTTCGATAAAATTTAATATTGTCATGCCGACTGAACGAGGCGCCCAAATGCACCAACAGGACGAGACAATTCCTATTGCAGAACTAATTCAGCTGGGCGCTTGGATGGAAAAAGAAGTAATTCCCCAGGCTAAAATTCGGGTCTTTTACCATCATCCTCCTGCTTTTCAGTCCCTCGGCAATATGTTTGGGGAAGAAGCCTCCGGTTGTAGCAGTTGTCGCATTAATAATATTATCGGAGTGCTGCCTAATGGTGCTTATTCCTTGTGTGGTATCGGCTCCTCCATCCCCGAACTAATCTTTGGTAAGGCTCCCGCCGATTCTTTAACCAAAGTCTGGTTGCAAAACAAAAAACTGCACCAGATTCGGCAAGAAATTCCTGCCAAATTAGAAGGGATTTGCAGCCAATGTCTCATGAAACAGGTCTGTTTGGGTAGTTGTATTGCCCAAAATTACTATCAGACCCATTCCTTATGGGCTCCATTCTGGTATTGCGAAGCTGCCCAAGCTGCCGGACTCTTTCCTCAAAATAGGTTGGTCCCATGTTGAGGCCCCCCAAATACTCCTACCGGGCTTTTGGGTTAAATATTGGGTCGGAAATCCCTTTACCAAACCTGAAGATAACTAACGCTCCACCGGAGGTCTTTGTTGCGACGGGGAAACTCCCCTCCCATCTAGCTAACTTGCCGCCCCTAGAGCAAAGAAAGAAACAGGTTGCTCCGGGAGAAGTCTTGCATAAAGATGCCGAGAGGAGCTTTTATCTTAAAAATGGTCAAGAAATGCGCTTTGGTCCTGATTTTGGTCATCAGAATTCAACTAAAGAACAGATGAAAATCTTAGAAATGGCTTTTTTATTTCTCTGGTTACAAAGGGGCGCTCTCAGCCTCCACGCCAGTGCTGTAAATATTAACGGAACCGCTGTAGCCTTTATGGGTGATGGGGGCAGTGGTAAATCAACCACTTCAGCCTTTTTGCTCCAGCAAGGGTTTGCCAAATTAGCCGATGACTTTATGGTAATTAATTTTGACGACAACCAACCTTATCTGATCCCTTTTAGTCTCCGGCAAAATCTCACCCGAAAAAGTATGCAACTTTTAGGATTGGATTTTACTACGGCTGAAAAGTTACCCGGTGAAGAAAAATACTCTCTTGATATAAGTGAATTATCCAGCGACCCGGTACTCCTCAAAAAAATTTATTATCTTTGTCCTACAAAGGCCGATGAGGTCACTTTTCGGCCCCTGAAAGGTTTTGCCAAAATTAATGCTCTAACCGCTCATTATCAACATAAGCAATTTTTGACGAAAACCTTTCCCACCCAAAATTATTTTTGGGATCACTTGGCAACTTTAGGAGCTAGTATTTCTATGACTAAAATAATCCGACCGCATCACAAGAATACCTTGACCGAAATTGCCGCACAAGTAGTCGCAGAATTACCAGATGTATTAAAAAATGTTTGTTTATAACTTACGCTTATTAATTCTAGAAAAGAGGTGAACTATTTGTTGAAAAAAAAGACTACCGTTAATTTAAACCATAAAGTTTGCTATTGCCCTGGCGATTTTGTTACTAGTAATTTAGATGAAGATACTGTGATGATGAGTATTTCTCAAGGGAAATATTATGGATTAGACGAGACCGGCAGCCGGATTTGGCAATTACTGCAAAGGCCAATTGCAGTAACGGAAATCATTGAGGTGCTTGCGCGGGAATATACTGGCCCTCTAGAACTGATTCAAAAAGACGTTCTGGCTTTTCTGGAAAAACTTTTGCAAAAGAGAATAATTACCATTGATCCGTAAATTATTAAAATTATGGCACCTGCCGTTACCACAAAAAATAATGTTATTAGAAGCTATTTTCTGGCTACCCTTGACGCGAGTAATTATTCAACTGATTCCCATGGGTTGGTATGCTCCCCTCTTACTGGGTAAACACATGGCCGAAACCCCTCATGAGGAGTACGGTGTTACTACCGTAATTAAGATTAAACAAATAGCCTGGACCACCCAATTAATAAGCAATTATATGCCCTGGCAGCACAAATGTTATGCTCTAGCGATTACCAGTAAACTTATGCTTCGCTTCCGCGGCCTAAAGACCACTCTTTATCTAGGAGTTCGGCGGAATGACCAAAAAAATTTAAAGGCCCATGCCTGGCTGCGGTGCGGTAGTATCTTTGTTACCGGAGGAAATGGTAGTGATTTGGCCATAGTCTCTACTTTTGCCGATTAATTAACGCAAAAGTAATAAAGTAATAGTTTTTTATCAAAAAAATAATTCCACATAGCATTAAATACTATAGAAAATATAGCCCACAACCGATATTAAATATCGTAACATAGCTTGATAAGCAATTTTTTCCTTAAGGAGGTGAAAAAATGGAGAAAAAGTCAGAAAAAGAGCTCATTTCAAAAAAAGAATGGCAGACACCAGAATTAACCGAACTTTCCAGCTCCCAAAGTGCCCTGTGTATGTCCGGAGCTATGGACATGGATGCTTGTATGCCTGGTGGAACACCTTTTTAGGGAATTTCAAAGTTTATGATAGATTTTCATTTTGCAACAGTCCCTCCCTAGGGGCTGTTTTATAGTAACTAATCCATTATTAAGTAAGAAAGCAGTCCTATAATGAAACAACTAATTGTTTTTTTAAAACCTCATTTGGCTAAAAATAGTTCTCCTCTCCTTTTGGTGCTTCTTTTAACCATTTTACTCGGATTAACCGAAGGGGCCGGTATTTTAGTGCTCATGGCCTTTCTTAGTAGGAGTGGCTTGATTCCCACTGAACAGGGGAGCACTACCGGGCTATTTAACTTAATCCCGGAATTTTTCCATGGTCAACCACTCTATTTGACGCTACCATTGATCCTCATTATTTATAATTTAATTCTGTTTCTCCAAAGTTTATTAGGTAAACACCAAGCTATTTTAACTAGCAAACTAGATAAAGGTCTAGGAGTCTTTTTACGGAGTCAACTTTATAGCAGTCTGGTAGCGGCAAAATGGCCTTTTTTTTTCGAACATAAAAAAGCAGATCTGCAACATATCTTAACTGTGGAAATTAACCGTATTGGTTCTTTTGCTAATGCTGTTATTAAAGTGGCCTCGTTAATGATTATTGCAAGTATCCAAATTAGCATTGCCGCCTTGCTCTCTACTCAAATCACTTGCCTAACTCTAGCATCTGCCCTTTTCTTCTTTCTTTTAATGCAACCCTTTTTAAATAAATCCCGTCAAGCCGGCAAAGCAATTCACCTAGCTCTACAGTCTTTTTTTGGGGATCTCAATGATTCTTTAAACAGTATCAAAGAAATCAAAAGCTACGGTTTAGAAAAAAAACAAGCGGCGCACTTTGCCAAGCTTAATCAGAAAATCGAGACAAGCTTTTTGGAATTCGCCCGAATTCAGGCGCAAACTAATCTCTATTACAAGATTAGTAGCGGG
>JANQHU010000126.1 GCA_028282485.1 Bacillota bacterium | reverse complement strand
GGTTTTATGGATGGCCGCCGTAGTAATTCCTATTTCCATTATTCTCGAAGTTTTTGTTTCCGCTTCCGGGGCTTTCTTAAGCGGCTTTTCCGCCAAGAGTTCCATTTCCATTGGCACGAGCATGATCTCCCGAGGCGAATACTCGTTAATCTTTGCCTCTCTAGGATTAACTGCCAAAGCTCTTTCCAATGAACTTTACCAATTAACCGGGGTTTATGTCTTTGTGATGACCCTTATTGCTCCGATCATTATGAAGAATGCTCCCTTCGTGAAACGAGTTACCAGCTTAATCATCCCCCCACTTCTCAAAGTAAAACTAAAACAGTTTTCGGTTACTATGGGGGAGAAACTACTACCAAAAGATTAACTAAAAATCATAATTTATAGTATAATAAGTGGAGGACAAACTTTGCCCGGGAGTTGAATTAGCTTGAAGAAATTACCCATCGGTATTCAAACTTTTAGTGAATTAATTGAAGAAAATTATGTTTATGTCGATAAAACCGCATATATCTATCAATTACTGCAAGGAAAATACTACTTCCTTTCCCGACCACGGCGTTTTGGAAAAAGCTTGCTTCTTTCGACTCTAAAAGAGCTTTTTTCGGGTAACCGGGAATTATTTCAAGGATTATGGATTTATCACCAGATTACTTGGGAAGAATACCCGGTAATCCACTTGGATTTTAGCAGTATTACTAATTCGGAAGGTAGAGAAGAATTTAAAAAAAATATTAAAATATTTTTAAGTGAATTAGCCGGAGAATACGATTTAAGTTTAAGTAATACTGAGCCAAAAGAACTTTTACGGGAATTAACCAGTAAGTTGTACGAAAAATATAACCGTAAAGTAGTACTCCTAATCGACGAGTATGATAAACCGATTATCGACCATATTGAAAATTCAGAAAAAGCGAGGGAAAACAAAGAACTATTAGCAAGCTTTTACGAAACCATTAAATATCTAGACAAAAATTTAAAATTTGTCTTTATCACCGGAGTTTCAAAATTTTCTAAAGTCTCAGTTTTTTCAAGGTTAAATAACCTCTTAGATATTACTATTGATGAAAAATTTGCCGCACTAGCTGGCTATACCCAAAACGATTTGGAAAATTATTTTGCCGACCATTTAAACCTACTCTGTGGAAAAACTCAAATCCCTAAAGCAGAAATATTAAGCAAGATTAAAAAATGGTATAACGGCTATAGTTGGAATGAAGGACAAAATACGGTTTATAACCCCTTTGGGATCTTAAACCTTTTTTATAAAAATCGCTTTGCCAATTACTGGTTCGGGACAGCAACCCCAACCTTTTTAATTAAACTAATCAAAGCACAAAAAGTGGCTATTGAAGATTTTGAAGCTTACCAGACGGGAGTAGAAATTTTTGATTCTTTTGAGTTAGAAAGTCTAGACCCGGTAGCCCTTCTCTTTCAAACTGGCTATTTGACAATTAAAAAAGAACGAAACCGAATTGTAACCTTTGGCTATCCCAATTTTGAGGTGAAAGAATCCTTTTTAGTACATCTATTAGCCTCCTATACTAATCTCTTAGCCTCAAGAATTAAACCCTTCTATTTGGGGATGTTAGATTGCCTAGCAGCCGAAGAAATCAATAAATTTCAAACCACCCTGGTCGCTCTCTTTGCCGGAATTCCCTACCACCTACACTTACCGGACGAGAAATATTACCATTCCCTTTCGTATTTAATCTTAGCTCTATTAGGAGCAAAGATTACTTTAGAAGAAAATACGGATAAAGGACGGATTGATGCCGTTTTGGAGTTAGAAAGTTTAGTCTATATTATTGAATTTAAGATGGACCAGGCAGCAGAAGCCCTCCAGCAAATTAAGCAGAAGCAGTATTACCAAAAATATTTAAAAGATCCGCGAAAAGTTATTTTATTAGGTGTTGGCGGGTTTCGAAAAAAACAGATCGAAGTCTTGCAAGAAGAAATCCCCCTTTGGTAATAACCATTCTGCACCGTCTCAGCTTTTAAAGCTATTTTAACAACTCACGAATTCTGTTAACTTTAGATTCAATATTAATTTCGTTATCCAGATAAATATTTTTTGCAGTCAACGAGGTCTCTATGTGGCAAACTCACCTTTCTTATACCGTCAGTCTTGAACAAGCCCGGCTTTCCGTAGAAGTCTTTCTCAAAAAAACATTACAACTCTCCCGAACATTAATTCGGAGTTTAAAGAAGCATAACACCATTTTTGTCAATGGTATTCCCGTCTATGTAAATTACATCTTACAGGAGCAGGATCAGGTAGAACTTTTCTTCCCACCGATTCAGCAAGCCATCGCTCCCGAAACCTTGCCGCTCCGTATTTTATACGAAGATCAAGATCTAATAGTAATCAACAAAGCTGCCGGAATGCCAGTGCACCCCATCGGCCCGTATCCTAACGGTACTCTGGCTAATGCCTTGGTGGCCCATTGGCAAAATCAAGGTGAAAAGGCTACTTTTCACCCCCTGCACCGCTTAGATCGCTTAACCTCCGGAGTAATAGTCGTGGCAAAAAATTCCTGGTGTCACCAACAACTGGCTCCGCAACTGGCAACCGGGAGCTTTCATCGCTTGTACCTGGCTCTTGGTGTCGGAAAACTGGCCCATACTAGTGGCCAGATCAATGCGCCCTTACAACGGGCCGCCACGGGTTTTAGTTGGGTCGTGGCGACCGACGGCAAAGCCGCCCGTAGCCGCTATCGCCTGATCAAAAGTTGGA